>JBBRXD010000082.1:0-8816 GCA_038248775.1 Lysobacterales bacterium
CGTGACCATCCTCGATCGTTCGCTCAATCGACTCTAGCAGCTCGACGAACTGTACGGCGATCGTCTCACTACCATTTATTCCACGCACGACGCGATTGAAGAACGCCTGCCGTACGCGGACCTGGTGATTGGTGCCGTGCTCGTGCCGGGCGCGGCAGCGCCGAAACTTATTTCCCGCGAGCAGTTGAAGCTGATGCGGCCGGGCTCGGTGCTGGTGGACGTGGCGATTGACCAGGGCGGTTGCTTCGAGACCAGCAAGGCGACCACGCACCAGAACCCGACCTATGAAGTGGACGGCATCATCCACTACTGCGTGGCCAACATGCCCGGCGGCGTCGCGCGCACGTCCACCTTCGCATTGACCAACGCCACCCTGCCCTTTGCCGTGCAGCTGGCGAACAAGGGTTACAGGCAGGCGATGCTGGACGACCCGCACCTGATGAATGGCCTGAATATCCACGCTGGCCAGGTGACCTACGAAGCTGTGGCTCGCGACCTGGGCTATGCCTACGTCCCAGCCACCGACGCCCTGGCCTGACTGACCCGGTGGGAGCGGCCTGGGCCGCGATAACTTGGCCAGAAGCATCGCGGCCAAGGCCGCTCCCACATTCAACCTGACGAGTGATACGAGCATGACCTTGCTGCCCGCCAATATTCCGCACTTCATCAACGGCGATGACGTGGCCGGCAGTAGCGGCCGCTTCGGCGATGTCTTCAATCCCGCCACGGGAAACGTCACCGGCCGGGTACCGCTTGCTTCGAAACAGGAAATGGAAGCCGCCATCGCTTCCGCGCAGGCAGCTTTCCCCGGATGGGCGGCAACCACCCCGCTCAATCGCGCGCGCGTGTTGTTCAAGTTCAAGGAATTGCTGGAAGCCAATGCCGATGACATCGCACTGGCGATCACCAGCGAACACGGCAAGGTGTTGTCTGATGCACGCGGCGAACTGACCCGCGGTATCGAAGTGGTGGAATTCGCCTGCGGCATCCCGCACCTGCTCAAGGGCGAGCATTCGATGAACGTCGGCGGCGGCGTGGACAGCTACAGTGAATACTCGCCGCTAGGCGTGGTCGCCGGCATCACGCCATTCAACTTTCCGTGCATGGTGCCGATGTGGATGTTCCCCATCGCGCTGGCCTGTGGCAATACCTTCATCCTGAAACCGTCCGAACGCGATCCAACGCCGACGCTGATGCTGGCGCGGCTGTTCAAGCAGGCGGGCCTGCCCAATGGCGTGCTGAACGTGGTGAATGGCGACAAGGAAGCCGTGGATACGCTGCTCGATGATCCGCGCGTGCAGGCGATCAGCTTCGTCGGTTCCACGCCGATTGCCGAATACATCTATTCGCGCGGTTCGGCCAACGGCAAGCGCGTGCAGGCGTTGGGCGGCGCCAAGAATCACATGGTGATAATGCCCGACGCCGACCTGGACCAGGCGGCGAATGCCCTGCTCGGTGCCGGCTATGGTTCGGCGGGCGAGCGTTGCATGGCCATTTCAGTGGCCGTGTGCGTGGGCGACGCCACCGCGGATGCATTGATCGCGAAACTCAAGCCGATGGTCCAGGACCTGCGCATCGGACCCGGGCACCATGGCGACCCGGACATGGGTCCACTGGTGACCTGCCAGCATCGCGACAAGGTGCAGGGCTACGTGGACCTGGGCGTAACAGAAGGCGCGACGCTGGTCGTGGATGGCCGCAACCTCAGGGTGCCCGGGCATGATGCCGGCTTTTACCTGGGTGGCTGCCTGTTCGACCACGTGACGCCCGAGATGCGTATCTATCGCGAAGAGATTTTCGGGCCGGTGTTGTGCGTGATGCGCGTGAAGGAGTTCAGCCAGGCGCTTGATCTGGTCAACCAGCATGAATACGGCAACGGCACGGCCATCTTCACCCGCGACGGCGATTGCGCGCGGCAGTACGCGCATCAGGTGCAGGTGGGCATGGTCGGCATCAACGTACCGATTCCGGTGCCGATGGCCTTCCACAGTTTCGGCGGCTGGAAGCGGTCGCTGTTCGGACCATTGCACATGCACGGTCCCGATGGCGTGCGCTTCTACACGCGCATGAAGACCATTACCGCGCGCTGGCCGACCGGCATTCGCGCCGGCGCCGAATTCAGCATGCCGACAATGAAGTGAGCCCATGGGAAATCCGGAAAAATCTGCTGCCACACCCAGCCACGTAGACCTCGCTTTCACGCGCGAGTCCCCTTACGGCACGCAGTCCGAGCCAACCTATTCGGGTGTGCTCAGCTTCCTGCGCCGCCGCTACAGCAAGGACCTCGAAGGCGTGGACGTGGCCGTGGTCGGCGTCCCCTTCGACCTGGCCACCACCAATCGTCCGGGCACGCGGCTTGGCCCTCGCGGCATCCGCGCTGCCTCTGCGTCGCTGGCCTGGTGCCGACCCTATGCCTGGGATTTCGACCCCTTTGACCGCGCCCATGTCGTGGACTGGGGCGATGTGTTCTTCGACTCGGGGCAACCGGCAAGCGCGCCAGGCGTGATATGCGAGGCGTACCGCGCTTTCACGGCGGCAGGCGTGCTGCCGCTGACCCTGGGTGGCGACCATTTCATCAGTTATCCGATCATCGAGGCGCTGCACGAAAAACACGGCCCGTTGTCATTGATCCACTTCGACGCGCATTGCGACACCTGGCGCGACAAAGAGGGTCGCATCGACCATGGCACGATGTTCTACCATGCCGCACGGCGCGGCTTCGTGGACCCATCGCGCTCAATCCAGATCGGCATGCGCACGCACAACGACGAGTCGCACGGATACCAGGTGCTCGATGCCCGTTGGCTGCATGCGCAAGGCGTGGACGCCTGCATACAGGCAATCCGCCAACGCGTCGGCGACAACGCCTGTTACGTGAGCTTCGACATCGACTTCCTGGATCCCTCCTGCGCGCCCGGCACGGGCACGCCGGTAGTTGGCGGCTTCGATACCAATACCGCCCTTCGGCTGGTGCGTGGACTGGCGGGATTGAACATCGTTGGCGCCGACGTGGTGGAAGTGTCGCCACCCTTCGATGTCAGCGAACTGACGTCGCTGGCGGCAGCGTCCATCGCGCAGGAATTGCTCTGCGCGATGGTCAGCCGGATGCCGACGCGTGTCTGAATTGGATCAGGCGTTTGCTTCAGCAAAGAGTTTCTCGGCGGCCAGCGCGGCTTTCACCGCTGGGCGCTCGGCCATGCGCGCGCTGTGCTCGGCCAGTACCGGCCAGCGATCAATGTCGATCTTGAAGATCGGCAGCCAGCTCAGCACTGTATAAAGATAGCCGTCGACGACGCTGTACTGGTCGTTGGTGATCCACTGCTTGCCTTCGAGCTGCGCTGAAAGCTGGGTCAAGCGCAGTTCGACTTTCTCGATGGTCGCCTGTTTCACCTCGTCGGTTATCGATGGGTTGAACATGCTGCCGAGGGTCTTGTGCAGTTCGGAACTGACAAAAGCCAGCGCAGCCTGCATGCGGTAGCGCTCGATGGTGCCGTTGGCGGGGGCCTGGTTGGCCGCGGGCGCCTGGTCGGCGATGTACTGCACGATGGCCGGGCCCTCGGCCAGGATTTCGCCGTTGTCGAGCTCCAGCGCCGGGACGTATCCGTACGGGTTGATGTCGCGGAAATCGCGGCCATCGCTGGTCTGCTTGTCACGACCGACTTTGACCAGCTCAAACGGAAGTCCCGATTCGCGCAATGCGATATGCGGGGACAGCGAGCAGGTGCCAGGCGAGTAAAAGAGTTTCATCGAGTGCTCCGGGAAGGGAATGGTCACGATCAACTGGAGGCCATTGTGGGCCGATGCTAGTGAACTGTCGGCATCGAAACTGCAACGCTGCGTCGCGGTTTCTCAGTCCTTGAGCTTGTCGGCGAAGTAGGTCTCGAGCTTTCCGACCTTCGGCATGGACACGAACTGGACATAGCCCTGGCCCGGATTGAGCTCAGCGTAATTGTGGTGGTAGCTCTCGGCGACGAAAAACGCTTCGAGCGGTTCGATGGTCGTCACGATCGGCGAGGCGAAGGCCTGCGCCGCTGTCAATTGTCGGATGTAATTGGCCGACACCGCTGACTGCGCTTCGTCCAGCGGGAAGATCGCCGATCGATACTGCGTGCCTTGGTCGTTGCCCTGGCGATCTTTCTGGGTGGGATTGTGCGCCACGGCGAAGAACACCTTCAGCAATTGGCCAAAGCTGAGCTTGGCCGGCTCATACAGGATGCGGATGACTTCGGCATGGCCGGTGCTGCCACTGCAGACCGCCTTGTAGTTGGCCTTGTCGGCGGCGCCGCCGGCATAACCGGGTTGAACTTCGGTAACCCCCTGCAAGCGACGGAACACCGCTTCGGTGCACCAGAAGCAGCCGCCAGCAAGCACCGCTTCACCGCGATCGTCGCCGGTCGGCACATCGAGCAGCGGATCGGGCACCTGGTCGGGCGAAACGCGCAGGCCAAGGCCCGGGATATCACAGGTATTCATGACTCACTCCACCATCATCGCTTCCGCGTCAGCGGAATAGATGGTGTCGTCCCAGTTGCCCATCAAGGCCAGGTACAGGAGTTTTTCAAACTCCGGGCGGAAACGCTGGATGATGGCGTCCGGATCCGGCACCAGTTTCGCGTCGCCGATCAGGCCGAAATGGACCTTGCCGTTGTAGCTGAGGATGGAAATACCCAGGCCGATCGATCCCGTCTGCGGTACCCAGAACATCATTTCGCGCACCGTACAGCGGGCCAGGTAAAGCGGCATGTGCGGGCCGGGAACATTGGTCGCGACGGCGGTGGCCTTGCGGCTGAACAGTTCCAGGAAGGTGCGCTGCAGGGCCGCAGGCGCCATTCCCAGTGCCGCCAGCAACCCGTAGCTGACAATGGCCTGGCGCGAGGTCTTGAGCTTGCACATGCAGTCTGCGACGCGTTCGAGCCGGCGTACCGGGTTGTCTTCACCCACCGGCAGTTCGAGGAAGACCAGGCCAAAGTGGTTGCCAAGCTTCTTGGCGTGTTCGAGCGGTCGCAAATTGACCGGAACTGTCGCGCGAATGGTCAGCCCGTCGACCATCTCGCCGCGGTCGATCATGTAACTGCGCAAGGCGCCCGCCGCCGATGCCATCAACACATCGTTGACCGTGCAATCGAAGGCGCGGCCGATGGCCTTCACTTCCTCGAGGTCGAGCGGCTCCGCCCAGGCCACGCGTTTGCTGACGCCCAAGCGGCCACGCAGGATGGTGTCGGGGTCGTCGGACAGCGAAAGTGCGACGGCCAGTTCGCGGGCGATTTCGCCGCCTTCCTTCGCCACCACCGTGGCAAGGCCGGGGTCGCGATAGAAATCGAGGCCTTTCTCCAGCATCTGGCCGCCAAGCTTCATGTAACGGTCGATGGCGCCGACCCGTTGCGCAACTTTCTTGCCATCGCCATTGAGCCAGGCTTTGGCCAGGTCGCTGCCCTTCTTCGCCACGCGCGAGGTGTCGGTCATGGACAGCATCACCTGCACCAACGCCATGCCGTCGGCATAACAATGGTGGATTCGCGTTACCAGCGCCGAACCGCCGCCATATTTTTCAACCAGGTGGAATTGCCAGAGTGGCTTGGTCTTGTCGAGTGGCGTGGACGCCTGCTGGCTGACGAATCGCTCGAGTTCACGCTTGCCGCCGCGGCCGGGCAAGGCCGACAGCCGCACATGCCAGTCCAGGTCGAAGTCGGCGTCGTCTTCCCAGACGGCGCCCGCGGGCGAATCAACGACCTTCTGCCGGAACCGCGGATAGGCAAGGAAGCGGGTCTTCACCACGCGCTTGAGGCGGTCGATGTCCATCGACTCCTCGAACATCATCACGCTGCTGATCATCATCAGGTTGGTCGCGCGCTCCATGCGCAACCACGCCGTGTCCACGCGCGACATGGGTTCGCGTCGGATCTTGGGCGCTTTTTTCTCTGCCATGGTGCTTCCCTCGGTCAGCACTGATGGTGCATGGCTGCGCGCGCGAGGGCAAGCTTGCCAACGCGTCGGGTCAGATGCCGCCGTGCCACTGGTAGCCGCGGTCTTCCCAGTAACCGCCGTTGCCACCGCCCAACCCATCCAGGCTGGCCACCAGTTGCAGGCCGACGATGTACTTGGCCATCTTGTAACCGAGCTTGCGCTCGAGCCTTACCCTCAACGGTGCTCCGTACGGGATGCCGAGCACTGCGTCATTCATGTCGTAGGCCAGGATCGTCTGCGGGTGATAGGCCTCGGACAGGTAAATGCTCTCGTAATAGCGGATGTCATCCCTTTCAAGGCTGTCGGCGCAATGGAAAACCACGAATCGGGCATCGGGCCGCGGCCGCGCCAGGTCGAGCACTTTGCCCAACGGTGTGCCCTTCCATTTGCCGATACAGCTCCAGCCTTCAACGCAGTCGTGGCGGGTGATCTGGGTGCGCGAGGGCATCGCCCGAAGTTGGGCCAGGCTAAGGCTGACCGGCTTTTCCACCAGTCCACCTAACTGCAGGCGATAGTCGGCAAAATTGTTCGCCACCATGGCCAGGTATTCGGGCGTCTGCGGATTGATCGAGCCGTTGGCCTTGAACACCGGCGACATGTCCGCTGCGGTGAATTCCTGGGCCAGGGCGTTTTCTGGCGTCAGCGCGTGCAAAGCGGCGTCGGTGGGCGCGTCAGCCTTGGCCAGCAAGGCTTTGAAACCGTCGCTTGTCGCCAGCCGGTCACAGCCACCCAGCAGCACGGCGCCCGAGGCCATGGCCATGCGCCGAAGGAAACGGCGACGCTCATTTTCCGACATGGTCGTCTCCTTCCGGCAGTGCCGGTGCTTCGGGTATCCGGTAGCGCCCGGTAATCATCGAACGGATCTGGTTGACCGGCCCGCTCACCAGCACCATGAAGACATGCACCGCCGTGAACGCGACGAACGCGACGGAGATGACAAAGTGCCAAGTGCGCGCCGACTGCCTGCCGCCGACCAGGTCCACCATCCAGCCCAGCACCGAGTTGAGATGCGGCGACATGGCCAAGCCCATCAGCACGATGCCCGGGACCAAAACGAAGATGACCGCGAGGTAGGCGAGCTTCTGCAAGACGTTGTAGCGCGTGGCCTGATCGCCGGTGGGATGCTTGAAGCGCAGGTGGTCGCGGATGGATTTGCCAAAGCCGCGCCAGTCAGACCGGGTAGGCGCCAGGTCGTCGCGCAGGTGCCGCGCGCGCCAGGACCAAAGCAGGTAGGCCAGGCCGTTGATCACGAACACCCAGGCGAAGAAGAAATGCCAACGGCGGCCTTCGGCCAGGTTGCGCGGACCCGGAATCGTCGCCCACATCGGAAAGCCTCGGCGGCTGTCTTCGCCCGCCATGTTTTTCGACACGCCCAGCACGCCGGTGGTGTCCCATCGCAGGCTGCCTACCTGGGTTTGCCCTTGCAGCTTTCCGTCTGCCCCGGTTTTGGCGGTCAGCGACAGCGCGGGCTTGTCGAAGGTGGAGATGTTGCCCCAGTACAGGGCTGGGTGGGCATTGAATATCTGCAGCCCGCTCATCAGCAGGATGAACAGGCAGGCCACGTTTATCCAGTGCATGATGCGCACCGGCAACCGGTGCCGATAGGTGCTGCGTGTCGCCGTTCCAGACATGCCCTGTCCTCGCCCTGTCCGAGTACCTAGCGTACTCCAAGCCATAGAGGCCGCGTGAGGGCCGGACGGACCGCCGTCGTGGCATTATTTCGATTGCTGGAAGGCGTCCAGCGCGGCCTCGCGCGAAGCGCGCAGGTCGATCATCGGCGTGGCCGGGTAGTCCGGCGCAAGCTTCGCGGCCAGGGCCGCATGGTTCCACGGCTCGTATAGCGCGGGCAGCGGCAACGCTGCGAGTTCGGGCACCCAGCGACGAATGTAGCTGCCCTTGATATCGAAGCGCTCAGCTTGCAGCGTGGGACTGAAGATCCGGAAGTACGGCGCGGCATCGGCGCCTGTTCCCGCTGACCATTGCCAGCCCTGCGTGTTCTGCGCGAGGTCCGCGTCCACCAGCGTGTTCCAGAACCAGCGCGCGCCATGGCTCCAGTGATAGCGCAAATTCTTGGTCAGGAAGCTGGCCACGACCATCCGCACGCGGTTATGCATCCAGCCGGTCTGCCACAGTTCGCGCATGCCCGCGTCCACCAGCGGCACGCCGGTGCGGCCCTGTTGCCAGCGTTGTAGCAACTCGGGATCGGTTTGAGCCCAGCGGAAGCGCTCGAATTTCGGACTGAGGTCGCGCTCAGTGGTGTGTGGATAATGGAAAAGCAGGTGGTGGGAAAATTCGCGCCAGCCCAATTCACTCAGGTAATGGCCCAGGTCGGTGTCGGGAATCGCGGGCTTTCGCGCGTCGATCACCTGTCGCGCGATCTGCCGTGGCGAGATTTCGCCGAAGTGCAGGTGCGGCGACAGCCGCGAGGTGCCGATGCGGTCGGGAAAATTTCGCTGTTCCTTGTAGCCATGCGATGCGCCTTCGACGAAGGCATCGAGTAGTTCGGCGGCACCGCTCTCGCCCGGTTGCCAATCCGTCCAGAACGACTGGTCCCAATGGATGGCCGGTTCAAGACCCAGGGACTCTACTGCCAGGCTTTCGAGCGACTCGGGAACGCCCGGCAAGGACGCCGGCCGCGACTGCAGTTGCTGGCCGGCCACGCGCGCGCCGGCATTTTTCCAGAAGGGGGTGAATACCCGATACGGATCGCCGCCGAGTGTCGCGATCGTCCACGGTTCAACCAGCAAGGCACCATTGCTGCTCTCCACGTGCAGGCCGCGCGACTTCAGCGCGTCCTTGACCCGGGTGTCGCGCGCGATGGGTGCAGGCTCGTAGAGTCGGTTCCAGTAGAC
>JBBRXD010000083.1:0-8705 GCA_038248775.1 Lysobacterales bacterium
GGCCCAGTGCATGGCCTGGGTGCGCTCGTGCATCTCGCCCGGTTCCAGGCTGGCCAGCACGACGCGGTTGCCGCCGAGTTCCTTGGCGGTGAAGCAGGCGGCGTCGGCCAGTGACAACAGTCGCGCGTATTCAATTTCGCCCGGCTTGAAATTCACCAGGCCGATGCTGACGGTGATGTTGAGCACGTTGTTTTGCCAGCCGACGCGATAGTTTTCGACCGCGCGTTGCAGGTGTTGCAGGCGCAGTTCCATCGTCTCCATGTCGCCCGACAACAGCAGCGCGAATTCGTCGCCACCGATCCGGAACACCTGGTCGCCGGCACGCAACCGCGCCTTCAACAGCGAGCCGATGCCGTGGATAAGCGCATCGCCTGCGGCATGGCTGGCGGTGTCGTTGATCAGGGTGAAGTGGTCGAGGTCCATGTAGGCCAGCGCGCTGCCCTCGCCCTTGCCGGCCAGCGCCAGCTGCACGGCTTGTTCGAACGCGGCGCGGTTGGGCAGGTTGGTGGCGGCATCGGTGGTGGCGCGGCGCAATACCTTGCGCGTGGCAATGCGTTGTTCGTTGATGGACGCCACCAGCACCAGCGGCAAGGTGCCCACCAGGCTCATGAAGCCGAGCAGCAGTGCGGCGTCGAGCGAGCTCGCCGGCGGCTTGAATCCAGCCAGGCCAAGGCCCGTCAGCGTGGTCAGGAACAATACGGTGACGCAGGTGCCAAGCGCAGTCCACAGCGGCTGGAAACGCAGCGCGCTCCACAGCAGCAGCGACATCGGCAAGGCGACCATGCCCAGCGCATACACGCTGTTGCGCAAGCCGCCCCAGTACACGATGCCGAACGACACCAGCAGCACGATCAGCCACGGCGCTTTTTCCTTCAGCGACGTGTAGTCGTCATCGCGCGGCATGTCCGGGTTGTTGGAGGCGGGCGCGGCGAGCAACAGCATGGTCGGCATGATGCAGATGATGCCGAGCAGGTTGCCCATGGCCCATTTGAACGAGGCTATCCAGAGGTCGGACACCGGGATCATCTTCGAATACAGCAGGCCGCTGACGCCGATGGCCGCAGACACCAGCACCATCACCACCGCGCCGCGCAGCATGATGAAGCCGCTGGCGATGCTGACTCGTGGCGGTATGCGGGACAGCTGCACGGCATACGCGCCGGCAAGGACGCCGAGCCAGTTGCTCAATACCGAAAAGGGCAGGAACGCGGCGGACACGGGCGCGAACAGCAAGTGGGACGCGATGACGGCCACCGGAATAAAAAAGGTGCCGCGCCAGCCATAACGCAACGCGGCGGCGTAGCCGATGCCTGCCGACGGCCAATACAAGGCCACCTGGTTTGGTCCGCCAATGAAGGCGACGGCATACCAGGTGCCGAACATGTACAAGGCGGTGAGCAGGATGAAGCGCAGCATCGTGCGTTCCCATTACCCCCAAATTCTACCGCGTGGTCAACACACGAGCCCAAGCATGCGCCTTTCCCATGCTCGCCGAACGTGACGGATTCAACATTCGATGACGTTCACGGCCAGCCCGCCGCGCGACGTTTCCTTGTACTTGTCCTGCATGTCCCGCCCCGTGTCGCGCATGGTCTTGATGACCTTGTCCAGCGAAACATGATGGGTTCCATCCCCGCGCAGGGCCATGCGCGAGGCATTGATCGCCTTCACCGCGCCCATCGCGTTGCGCTCGATGCAGGGGATCTGCACCAGGCCGCCAATCGGATCGCAGGTCAGGCCGAGGTTGTGTTCCATGCCGATTTCCGCGGCATTTTCCACTTGGCCCAGGCTGCCGCCCAGGGCGGCGGTCAGGCCGCCCGCGGCCATCGAACAGGCTACGCCCACCTCGCCCTGGCAGCCGACCTCGGCGCCGGAGATGGAGGCGTTTTCCTTATAGAGGATGCCGATGGCGCCGGCGGTCAGCAGGAAATCGAGGATGCCCTGCTCGCTGGCGGCGGGGCAGAAGCGGTCGAAATAATGCAGCACCGCAGGGATGATGCCGGCCGCGCCATTGGTCGGGGCGGTCACCACGCGGCCGCCGGCGGCATTTTCTTCATTCACGGCCAACGCATAGAGGTTGACCCAGTCCAGTACCGTCAGTGGATCCTCCATGGCCGCTTCCGGTCGCGCACTGAGGTCCTGGTACATGGCCGGTGCGCGCCGCGGGACCTTCAGGCCGCCGGGCAGCACGCCGGTCTGGCGCGTACCGCGCGCCAGGCAGTCCTGCATCGCGCGCCAGATTTCCAGCAGGCCTTCGCGGATGTGTTGGTCGCTGCGCCAGACCCGTTCGTTGGCCATCATCAGTTCGGCGATGGTCAGCTTGTTGGCCGCGCACAACTTCAACAGTTCATCGCCGCTGTGGAAGGCGTAAGGCAGTGGCGTGGTGTCGGCGACGATGCGGTCTTCGGCCGCCTCGTCTTCGTTGACCACGAAGCCGCCGCCCACCGAGTAGTAATCGCGGGTGGCGAGTTCGCGGCCGTCGGCGGCATAGGCGCTGTAGCGCATGCCATTGGTGTGGAAAGGCAGCTTCTGCCGCTTGTTGAAAACCAGGTCGGTCTTTTCATCGAAGTTGATGCTGTGCCGGCCCAGCACCATCAACTTCTTTTCTGCGCGGATACGAGCGAGCGACGCAGGAATAAGGTCGGGATCGATGCTGTTGGGCCAATGGCCTTCCAGCCCCATCAGCACGGCCTTGTCGGTGCCGTGGCCGCGGCCGGTCATTGCGAGCGAGCCGAACAGTTCAACGCGGATGCGGACGCACGAATTGAGGGTGCCCGCTTCATCCAGCCACTTGCTTGCGAAGCGCACCGCCGCGCGCATGGGCCCGACAGTGTGCGAGGACGACGGTCCGATGCCTATCTTGAACAGGTCGAAAACGCTGACAGCCATATGAAATAGAATTCCGCCGGGGCGTCCATTCTAGCGCCGACCGATTCTAAACGCTGCAAGGGCGCGACCCCTGATGAACCTGACCCTGTTCCAGCGTGACGATTGTCCCCTATGCGATGACGCCTATGACCAACTGCTGGCCGCGGGCGTGGCCGATTTCGACCCCGTCTGGATTGATGGCGATGCCGTGCTGGAAGCGTCCTACGGGGCGCGAGTGCCGGTACTGCGGCGCCGGGACAGCGGCGCCGAACTGGGCTGGACCTTCGATGCGGCGCAGCTGCGGGCCTTTATTTCTTAGGCATCACCAGCACCAGCCGGGTCTTGACCCGGACCTCGTTGGGCAGCAGTTCGGTATCGGCCCAGTCGCCCGTGCCCACGCCGAAATCCAGGCGCTTGAGGGTGGCTTCGCCCGTTAGCACGGCCTTGACGCCCTCGGTCCAGGTGAAGCTGAGCAGCACTGGTTTGCTGACGCCATGCAGGGTCAGCGCACCGTCGGCGGCGTAGCGATTGCCACCGAGCGCACGGAAGCGGGTCGCGATGAATCGTGCCTCGGGCTGCGTGGCGATATCGAAGAATTCGCTGCTGCGCAACATTTCGTCGCGCTCGTCGTTGCGGGAATTGGCGCTGGCCAGCTGGATGCGCACGTCGAAGCGGCTGGTCGCGAGCTTGGCGGGATCGAAACGGATTTGCGGGGTGAAGCGCGTGAACTTGCCGTCGAATCTCTCGCCCTGGAAACTGGCGCTGAAGCCCAGCGTGGACTCGGGCAAGGCCACGTAATCGGCGGCGAAGGCGGTGCCCGCCACACCAGCCCACAACATCACGAACGCCATGAGTCGACGCATCGGCTTCATTCCTTATGTTTGATCGGCAACATGCGCGTCAGCGTGCGGTCGCGCAGGCGGTAGTGGTGGTAGAGCGCCGCCGCCGCATGCACGAGCACGAGGGCTGCCAGCGTGAAAAACAGGAACTCGTGCGTTTCCTTGGCAAAACCCTTCAGTTGCGGGTCGTAGCCGCCAAGCTTGGGCAAGGCCACCAGGCCGAACCAGCGCAAGGGGAAGCCCGATGCCGAATTGAACCACCAGCCCGACAGCGGGATCGCGATCAGCAATCCATACAGCGCGCCATGCGTCAGCGCGGCGATGCGCTCCTGCCAGCGCGGCACGCCGGGCTCGGGTTCGGGTCGGCCTGAAATCATTCGCCATGCCAGCCGCAACGCGGTCAGGCCGAGCACGGTCAAGCCGAAACTCTTGTGCAGGGCATACACCTGGATCTTCAGCGGGCTGGTCGGCAGGTCGGTCATCACCAGGCCGACCACGGCCATACCCAGCACCAACAGCAAGGTGAGCCAGTGCAGCGCGATGCTGACACTGCCCCAGCTTTGGGCACTATTGCGCAGGGTCATCGGTGCCTGCTTTCGCTTCGTCATCGGCGGGCTTATCGCCATCGGTGGAGTCGCGCACGGCTTCGGCCTCGATCACCAGTCGCACGTCGTCGCCCACCAGGTTCTTCCAGGACGTCATGCCGAAATCACTGCGGCGCAACGAGGCGGTGGCCGAGAAGCCTGCGGTTTTCTTGAAGGTAAGCGGGTGCCGGCGCAGCGCATTCAAGATGACCGCCAGGGTGACTGGATGGGTAACGCCATGCATGGTCAGGTTGCCGGTGACCGTGGCAGTGTTGCTGCCGGTCGGTTCGACGATCGTTGATTCGAACACGGCTTCGGGGAATTTCCCGGCATCGAAAAAGGTGCGGTCCAGGATTTTCTCGCGCCAGTTGGCATCGCCCAGGTCCAGCGTGGTCATCGGGATGCGCACCTTGAGCCGGGCCGTGCTCCAGTTCGCGTCATCGAACTGCAGTTCACCTTCGACACGCGAGAAGGTGCCGATCGAATTCGAGAAACCGGCATGGCTTACCTGGAAGACGACGCGCGTGTGCACCGGGTCGAGGGCGTAGCGTACTTCGCCAGCGACGCAGGCGCCTGCCGCGAACACACTCGCAAGCACGATCGCGATGGCTGGCATCGCAACGCGGGTGAGCGGGTTGAAACGGCAGTATCGATAACGACCGGACATTTGCCGATCATAGCGACTCCAGGTGAACACAAGGTGCTTGCGCGGGCAATCGTTCGTGCGAGGATGCAGGGGCGGGGTAACCTTGGGGAAGGTTTTGCGCAATGGCTGGGTGTTCGCGGCGCTGATGGCGGCCGCGACCGGGGTGTGCGCCGCGCTGCCGGAAACGCCACAGTTCCGGCCCGTGGGCGTGACCGACGGCCTGCCGTCCAGCAGCACCACCGCGCTGGCGCTCGATCACGACGGCTACCTGTGGATATCCACGCGCGATGGCCTGGCCCGCTACGACGGCGTCGGCTACAAGGTTTACCAGCATGTTCCCGGCGATGCCACGGCCTTGCCCGGCAATTTCGTCCAGACCGTTTTCGTCGATGCCGGCAATCGCGTCTGGGCAAGCGTGGAGGGACAGGGCCTTAGCGTGCTGGACGCGGCGCGCAAGGGGTTTCGCCACTTCAACCAGGCAAGTCGACCGCTGCTGCTGAGCAACGATATCTGGGCGATCACCGCGACCCGCGATGGCATGCTGTGGTTCGGCACCTTCGGCGGCGGTCTGTATCGCATGGGACCGGGCGAAGTGCTGACCCGCTTCATGCCAGCAGCGAAGGACGCGAGCAGCTTGCCCGATGAGAACGTGCTGGCCTTGGCGGTGGATGCGCGCGGCCAACTTTGGGCCGGCACGACCTCGGGTCTGGCGCGCTGGACCGGCACGGGCTTCGAGCGCATCGCCGGCGACCGCTTGAGTGGTGGCGTGGTGTTCAGCCTGTCGGCGGAGAGCGACGGTAGCCTTTGGGTCGGAACCGACGGTGGGCTGGACCATCTACTGGCTGATGGCCGCATTGAAAAACCCGCCTGGCGTGAGCGCCTGCCCGACCGGGGCGTGACCTCGGTGTTGCTCGATCGCGAGGGCACACGCTGGATCAGCACGCGGCGCGGCATGGTGCGCGAACGCAATGGCGCAGTGGATGATTTGCGCGACGGCGTCGCCGGCACGCGCTGGGTCTGGCAGGGCATGGAAGATGGCGAAGGCGGTTTGTGGTTTGCCACCAAAGCCGACGGCCTGCTGCGATTGCCCGCGGGCTGGCGCCACTTTGCGGTGTTTGCCAATGGCCAGGGTGACCGTGGACTGGCTACCGTGCCCGTGGTCGGCAGTGCGCCATCGCGCGATGGTCGGGTGTGGCTGGTCGGGGCCGGCATGATTGATCGACTCGATCCGGCGACAGGTCGCGTCGAGCATGTCTTCGATACCTCGGTGGCCTTGCCCGAGCGGCGATTGCAGTCGGTGATCGAACGCGAGGACGGCAGCCTGTGGCTGGGCCATTCCAGCGGCCTGAGCCGTTTCGATATCGTTTCGAAGAAATTCCACCACTGGCCGATTGGCAAGGGCCCCCAGGACCTGTTGCCCGGCTCGGTGCAACTGCTGGCTGAAACCAGCGATGGTTTATTGTGGATGGCATCCTACGGCGGCGGCCTGCAGGCGCGCGACCGGCAAGGGGTCTTGAAACACAGCTTCACTCCGGGCGACCACCGTGGCGTGGATACGCTGGAACAGGAACAACTCTCGCCGGGCCCTGATGCAGCACTGTGGATTGCCGGGCCCGCCGGCCTGCGTCGCTGGAACCCGGGCACGGTTCGTTTCGACAAGATCGTCGGCGCTCCCGACGCGCATGTGTACGGGTTTGCCGTGGTGCCACCCGATACGGTGTGGCTGCATCGCATGGGCGCGCTGGAGGCGTATCACTGGGATGGCAAGGCGCTGGCGCGATTCTTGAGTGTGGGCGCCGATGCCGGCATGCCTGCGGTTGCATCGGGTGGCGTGATGGCCGACCGCAGTGGCGCCATCTGGCTGACCACCACGCGCGGCCTGCTGCGCTACGACCCGGTCGGCGGGCGGCTGCGCATGTTCGGCGTGCGCGACGGCCTGCCCAGCCAGGAATTCCTGACCCAACCGCCCTTGATGTTGCCGCAAGGCCTGGGTCTGGCCAGCACCAATGCGGGGCTGCTGCTGTTCGACCCGTCGCGCATCCAGGCGGCCATGGACGTGCCGCGGCTGGCCTTGGACGCCATCAGCTTGCGGCGTGATGAAGACACCGTCGCGATGGCCGTCGATGCGCGCCGCCTGACGATGCGGCCGGATGATCGCGACCTGCAGGTAAGCGCGCGGCTGTTGTCCTTTGCCGACCCCGCCGCGCACCGCTATCGCTACTGGCTGCATGGCTACGACGCTGACTGGGTGATGGTCGGCGCCTTGGGAGCGAGGGGCTTCTCGCGGCTGGAGGCGGGTGACTACCGTATGGAGATCGCGGCCAGCGATGCCGATGGCCGTTGGTCGCCGTCGCGCGAATTCGCCTTGCACGTGGAAGCGCCGTGGTGGTTGCGCCCGGAGGCGGTGCTGGGCTGGTTCTTGCTATCGCTGCTGGCGATCTTTGCGGCCGCCTGGCTTTATCGCCGCCGACTTCGCGACCGGCACGCCGAACACCTTCGCGAAAGTCGTCGCGAGCTCAGCGACATTGGCTCGGAAGCGAAATCACGTTTCCTGGCCATGCTCGGTCACGAGATACGCACGCCGATGACCGGCGTGCTGGGCATGGCTGAACTGTTGCAGGGCTCCCAGCTCGAACCACGCCAGCGCCTGCAGGTGGACGCGATACAGCGTGCCGGTGACCAACTACTGCGCCTGGTCAACGATGCACTGGACCTGGCGCGAATCGAAGCCGGCAAGCTGACCCTGGACGAGAAACCCTTCGACCTGCACGCCTTGCTCGATGAAGTCAGTGCCACGCTGCAGGTACTGGCAGTTGCCAAGGGACTGCAATTCTCCCTGCAACGCGCGCCAGGTACGCCGCGCGTAGTGCGTGGCGACGCCGGTCGCCTGCGCCAGATTCTTTTGAACCTCGGTGGCAACGCGGTCAAGTTCACCGATGCCGGTGAAGTTGCCTTGCGCAGTGCCGGCACGCCACACGGACTGCTGCTCGAAATCAGCGACAGCGGTCCGGGCATGGGCAAGGACCAGGTGGCGCGATTGTTCCAGCGCTTCGAACAAGGCGGCGACCTGCGCGCAGCGCAACGACTTGCTGGCAGCGGGCTAGGACTTGCCATCTGCCAGGAACTAAGCGTCGCCATGCAAGGCCGCATCGACGTGCAAAGCCAGCCCGGGCAGGGCACCTGTTTCCGCCTCACGCTGCCCCTGCCCATCGCCACGGTGGATGACCTGCTGCCCGAACCCGCACGCCGCGTCGTGCGCAAGGTCAACGGCTTGCGCATCCTGGTGGTGGAAGACGATGCCACCGTCGCTGACGTCATCACCGGCTTGCTCGACTCCCTGGGCCACGAAACCGTGCACGCAGCGCAAGCCCTCGCCGCACTAAGCGAACTGGCGCAATCGAAGTTCGAACTGGCCTTCCTCGACCTCGACCTGCCCGGCCTGGACGGCTTCGAACTCGCCCGCATCATCCGCAGCCAGGGCCACACCCTCGCGCTGGTCGCCCTGACCGCACGCACCGACACCCAGGCCGAACCGCTCGCACTGGCCGCCGGCATGCACGGCTTCCTGCGCAAGCCTGTCACCTCATCGTTGCTGCAATCGAAGATTGAGGCGGTGTTGGCCTTGCTGCGTACTGGCGAGCAACCCAAGCACTAGCGCTGTGGGAGCGGCCTTTGTGGGAGCGTACCTGAACCTGGCGCCGTACGGCGGCAACATCGAGGGCGTTGGCGCGGCCAGCCTGATCTACTTCCACAAGCGCGCGCAGCACC
>JBBRXD010000084.1:0-8635 GCA_038248775.1 Lysobacterales bacterium
ACCCACCAGCGGCCCATGTAGCGGTCCAGGTCCACCACGGCTTTGGATGTCAGTTCAGGCTCGCGCGCCTGGGCGCGGGTCGCGAGGACGGCCAATGCGGCAACGGCCACCATTACTACTAGGAAGATTCGCATGTGTTTGTCCTGCTGACGGTCACACAGCATGGGCCGGCCAGCCTGAAGGCAATGTCAACGCAGGCGCCGGCGCTTCTCAGGCCGTGAGAAATCGACCCGGCACAGTGGCCGCTCGTTCAGCCACGGAGCCACGCCATGACCTACGCCCATCGAGTGTTCGCCCGCCTGCTCTGGCAGTGGCTGGTCGTCGGCGTGTTGCTGACGCTGCTGTTTCCTTCGGCGCGCGGCACCAGCGCGGTGGTCGGGCCGCTCACATTCTGGCTGCTGGGCGCTCCGTTGACCGGCCTGATCGTGTTCCACCGGCACGCGCTGGCGGCGGCCTGGCTTGGAGTCCTCGTCTCCACGCCGGGCCGTCGCCGGGCTCGCCGCGTGGCGCTGCCGGCGCCGCGGTCGTCCTTCAGTGCGCGCTCCGCCCCTGCCCGCAGGCGCGCCGCCTGATTTTTGCAGGAGGATGGGCGAGCAGGGGTACGGTGTGCTGTACTAGCAGATTGACGCCGGGCATCCAGCCAAACAGGGGAATCCGATGAAACTGACTCACTTCGCCCTCGCCGCCGTTTTCGGCGCAGGCGCGTTCTCGAACACGAGCGCTGCAGACATGCCCAAGCCACCCACCGTTGCCAAGAAGCCCCACGAGGTCAGCGCGCCGTTCGGCGCCACGCGCAACGACCCGTATTACTGGCTGCGCGACGACACCCGCAAGAATCCCGAAATGCTGGCCTACCTGAAGGCCGAAAACGAGTATGCCGATGCGCTGCTCGCTTCCAGCAAGGGCTTGCAGGACAAGCTGTTCATCGAAATTACCGGGCGCATCAAGCAAGACGATGCCTCGGTGCCCTACCGCCTGCGCGGCTATTGGTACTACACGCGTTTTGAAACCGGCAAGGACTACGCCATTTCCGCGCGTCGCCCAGGCAGCATGGACGCGCCGGAACAGATCATGCTCGACCAGAATGCGATGGCCGAGGGCAAGGCCTTCTTCCAGGTGGGTGGCGCGGCCACCAGCATGGACAACAAGCTGCTGGCCTGGGCTGAAGACACCATCGGGCGGCGCCAGTACGTACTGCGCGTGAAGGACATCGCCAGCGGGAAAGTGCTTGAAGACGTGGTCACCAATGTCGAGGCGAATATCGTCTGGGGCGACGACAACCGCACCCTGTTCTACATTGAGAAGGATCCGGTGACGCTGCTGTCCAAGCGCGTCAAGTCGCACGTGCTCGGCACACCCGCTGCGCAGGACAAGCTGGTGTACGAGGAGGAAGACGAGACCTTCTACATGGGCATCGGGCGCACGCGCTCGGACAAGTTCATCTGCATCACGGTGGACAGCACCGTCAGCACCGAAGTGCGTTGCACGCCGGCGGCCAATCCGGGCACGTTTACCGTCATCGCGCCGCGCCAGCGGGATTTCGAATACCAGGCTGACCACCTGGGCGACCGCTGGGTGATCCGCACCAACCTCGATGCGCCGAACTTCCGCCTGATGACGCTGGCCGACAGCGCGCCGATGGGCGACAGAGGCAAGTGGGCCGAACTGGTACCGCATTCGACCGAAGTCTATATCGAGGGCTACGAATTGTTCGATGGTTTCATCGCCATCGAAGAACGCTCCGGCGGCCTCAAGCGCCTACGTACCCTGACCAATGCGGGCAAGAGTGAATTCGTCGCGTCCGACGAGCCGGCCTACACGATGGCGCTCGACAACAATGCCGAGCCCAACACGCCCTGGCTGCGCTACAGCTACAACTCACTGACTACGCCCCGGACGGTCTACGAAGTCGATACCACCAGTGGCGAGCGCAAGTTGCTCAAGCGCGAACCCGTGCTGGGCGGCTACGATCCGGCCAACTACGTGACCGAACGCGTCTGGGCGCCCGCGCGTGATGGCACCCGGGTGCCGGTGTCCGTGGTCTATCGCAAGGGCTTCAAGAAGGACGGCACGGCGGCGATGCTGCAGTACGCCTACGGCAGCTATGGACTGTCCAGCGATCCGGGCTTCAACGTCAGCAATGTCAGCCTGCTCGACCGCGGCGTGGTCTTTGCCATTGCGCACATTCGCGGCGGCCAGGAGATGGGCCGCAAGTGGTATGACGACGGCCACCTGATGAACAAGAAGAACTCGTTCACCGACTTCATCGACGTGACGCGCTTCCTGGTGAAGCAAGGCTATGCGGCGCCTGATCGGGTTGCGGCCCGTGGCGGCAGTGCCGGCGGCCTGCTGATGGGCGGCATCGCCAACATGGCGCCCAAGGACTACCGCGTCATCATCGCGCTGGTGCCTTTCGTGGACGTGGTGACGACGATGCTGGATGAATCGATCCCGCTGACCACCAACGAGTTCGACGAGTGGGGCAACCCCAAGGACAAGAAGTTCTACGACTACATGCTGTCGTACTCACCGTACGACAACGTGGCCAGGCAGGACTATCCGGCCTTCTACGTCGGCACCGGCCTGTGGGATTCGCAGGTGCAGTATTACGAGCCGACCAAGTGGGTGGCTCTCCTGCGCGAAATGAAGACTGATTCGCAGCCGCTGGTGTACCGCATCAACATGGAAGCCGGGCATGGCGGCAAGTCAGGCCGCTTCCAGCGTTATCACGAGATCGCGGAAAGCTACGCCTTCATGCTCGAGCAGCTGGGCATCAAGGACTAGGCGGGGCGACCCAGCGCAACCACGCATAACCGAGCACGCCCGCCACCAGCGAGGCGACGAACACCGCCAGCTTGGATGCGTCGATGGAGGCCGGGTCGCCTACGAAGGCGAGCGATCCGATGAAGATGGCCATCGTGAAACCGATGCCGCCCAGCATGCCGGCGCCGACCAGGTGACTCCAGCGCATCCCGTCAGGCAGGTCGGCCACGCCGGAAACTATCGCAAGCCAGCAGAACACGACCACGCCCAGCGGTTTGCCAAGCACCAGTCCCAAAAGGATGCCGAGTCCGTTATCGCTGGCGAGATTCGCGGTCCAGTCACCGCCAATCACTACGCCGGTGTTGGCCAGCGCGAACAAGGGCAGGATCAGGAAGGCAACGGGTTTGTGCAGGAAGTGCTCCAATCGGTGCGACGGAGACGTCTCGTCGTCGGAGAGCGCCGAGTAGGGGATGGCGAAGGCCAGCAGCACGCCGGCCAGCGTGGCGTGCACGCCGGACATCAGCATCAGCCACCACAACAGCGCACCACCGATCAGATAGGGCGCGAGCCGCATCCAGCGCAGCCACCGGTTGGCGACGAACATCAGCCCCCAGACGGCTGCCGCAGCGGCCAGGTACAGGGTCGAGACTTCCGCCGTGTACAGCGCCGCTATGATGATGATCGCGCCCAGATCGTCTATCACCGCGAAGGCGACGACGAAGATTTTCAGCGACACTGGCACGCGGCTTCCCAGCATCGCCAGTACGCCCAGCGCGAACGCGATGTCGGTTGCCATCGGGATTCCTACGCCGGCCTGGGTCGGCGTACCCATGTTGAACGCATAGTGGATCGCTGCGGGCGTCACGATGCCGCCCAGCGCCGCTGCTACTGGCAGCAACGCGTTGCGCAGGCTCGACAGCTCGCCGCTGTAGAGCTCACGCTCGAGCTCAAGTCCGATCAGCAGGAAGAACACCGCCATCAGGCCATCGTTGATCCAATGCTGCAGGCCCATGCCGGCGACCGGCAGGTGCCACAGATCCGTGTAGCCAGGACCCAGCGCGGAATTGGCCACGACCAGCGAAAAGACCGTGCAGCCGAGCAGCAGCAAGGCGCTCGATTTTTCCGACTCGACGAACTGGGTGAAGGTTTTGGTGATTGTGGTCGGCAGCATCGGTATCCCGGTTATCGGCTACAAAACGAAAGGCAACAGCCACCAGCTGCGACGGCGATACTCCGCCCAGCCCGGGTGCCGCGAAAGGCGGGCTTCCTTGATCACCATGTTCACCGCGAAAACGCAGGTCCACACGATCGCCAGGACCAGCCACGGCAGCCAGTGCCAGACCATCAGTGCAAAGCTGCCGTAGACAAGCATCTCGCCCAGATAGTTTGGATGGCGCACATAACGGAACATACCATCCGTGACCAGGCCAGGTCGTTCGCGCAAGGTGAAGTATTTCTGCGCATCGGCCGCGATCATGATCGTGCAGCCCACAATGCACAGGCTGATGCACAGGCAATACCAGGCCGCATCGGGCAACGGATAGTCCGGTTGCACCGCGCCGGAGATCAACAGCCAACCGAACAACCAGTACCAGCCGAGCACCAGCACGAAGGCATTGATGCCCCCGCCGATGGTGACGCGCGCCTGCCAGGCGGGATCGGGAAAAGCGACGTCCTTGATGATCCAGGCGACGCCATAACTGCCGTGCAAGGCAAGGTAGATCCAGGCCGTGGTTGAGGTGTTCGAGTAGAACCACATCAGGCCACCGAGGAAGGCGAAGGTGCCGGCTTTCTGGAAATTCACCACCCAGGAAAGTTTCCATGGGCGCGGTCCGCCCAGGAAATCCCGCGACAGGTAGCCGATCAGTGCCTGCATCGAACGTGCCCAGGCCGGAGCCGCATTCATGACCATCGCCATCCCATTACCAGTGCGATGCCGCCAAGGATAGCAATTGCGGCGAGTATGAGGCGCAGGCTGGGCGACTCGCCCAGGAATGCGATGCCGCCCAACGCCACCAGCACCGGAACGCACAGCTGCACGGTAGCCGCGTGGCTGGCGGGCAGGGACGGCAGCACCGTGTACCAGACCGCGTAACCCAGGCCCGATGCCAGCGCGCCGGAAGCAATGGCAGTGGCGATGCCGGCGGCATCCAGGGAAAGGTCGGCATGGAAAACCAGCACCAGCAACACGCCGATTGGCGCGGCGCGCAGGAAATTTCCGGTGGTGACCACGATCGGATCTCCGGTGCCGCGGCCGCGCAGCGAATACACCGCCCAGGCAACCCCGGCCGCCAGCATCAACAAGGCGCCGCCCAGCGGTGGCGCCGACAATCCCGGAAGCAACAATCCCAACAATCCCGATAGCGCCAGCGCCAGGCCGAGCCACTGGACTGCGTGGAAGCGCTCGCCCTTGCACAGGCCGTGGCCGATCATGCTGGCCTGCACCGCGCCGAACAGCAGCAACGCGCCGGTGGCGGCGGTCAGGCTGAGGTAGGCGAACGAAAAGGCGGCGGCATAGGTGAACAAGGCCAGGGCCGAGGGCCAATTGCCGCGTCCGCTCCGGGCGGCCCCGTGAACGCGCACGATCAAGCCGAGCATCACCGCGCCCGAAACCAGCCGGATGGCGGTGAAGCTGGCCGCATCCATGCCTATCGGGCCCAGGGCGATGCGGCAAAGCAGGGAATTGCCGGCAAAGGCCAGCAGGGCCAGTCCGGTGAGCAGGAAAAGTCGAAGCGACAGCGGCGGCCGGCCTTGATCGTTCGCGCTGGTCCCCATGATCGCTTTCCCTGCGTTGGCCCCGTGGTGGGGCCTGCGCCGGACCCGAGGGTCGGACTATACTCCGGCCATGAAAACCAACCGCATCGCTGCGCTGTTCCTGGCCCTGTTCGCCCTAGCCGTGCTTGCCGCCTGCGGCAACAAGGGCGATCTGGTCCGGCCGACCGAACCGACGGAAAAGCCCGCCACCCCCTGAGGCCCGGCATGGCAATCCGATTCTCCAAGATGCACGGGGCAGGCAATGACTTCGTGTTGATCGACCTGCGCCGTGGCCAGGCCGCGCCGGATGCTGCGCTGGCCCGCGCGATGGCAAACCCGCATACCGGCGTGGGTTTCGACCAGCTGCTCAGCATCGAAAGCAGCGATCGTGCTGATTGCGTGGCGCGATACCGGATATGGAACAGCGATGGCAGCTTGGCGCAGCAATGTGGCAATGGCGCGCGCTGCGTGGCGGCTTGGTTGATTCGCGATGGCGCTGCATCGCCGCCTCGCTTTCGGCTCGACAGTCCGGCCGGCGTGATCGAAGTCGATTGCCTGGCGGACGGACGCTTCGAACTGGATATGGGTCGCCCGCAATTCGAACCCGCGAAGATTCCACTGGCGATCAGCCCGGCATCGGACAGCTACGCCGCCGAAGTGGCCGGCGAATTGATCGCCTTTGGCGCGGCATCGATGGGCAATCCGCATGCGTTGCTGGAAGTGGATGACATTGATTTTGCGCCAGTCGAAAAGATGGGCCCCGCGCTGCAGGCTTCGGGCCTGTTTCCCGAAAGCGTGAACGTCGGCTTCGCCCAGGTCGTGGCCCGCAATGAAATCCGCTTGCGCGTCTATGAGCGCGGCGCAGGCGAAACCATGGCTTGTGGCAGCGGTGCCTGCGCGGCTGTTGCAATCCTCGCAAAGCAGGGCAAGGTCGACCCTCAAGTGGCGGTATACCTGCCGGGTGGCCGCCTGGAGATTCACTGGCCTGGCGGCGATGCCCCGATCCGCATGGCGGGGCCCACGGCATTTATATTCGAAGGAGAGTGGCTGCAATGACCGAAGAAAAGAAAGAGCGCCTCAGCGCCCACGAAGTCGCAGTCTGGCTGCGTCGCCATCCGCGATTCCTCGGCCAGTACCCGGACCTGACCTTGTCGCTGGTGGTGCCGCGCGAAGATGGCCCGGCCGCGTCGCTGGCCAGCTACCAGCTGGAAGTATTGCGCGACAAGAATCGCGAATTGACGCGTCGCTTGAATGAGTTGTATGCGAATGCACTCGACAACGAGCGTTTGACAATACGCACCCATCAGCTGGCGCTGGCCTTGATGCGCGCCACCACTGCCGCCGATACCGTTCGCGCGATGGTTGCCTGCCTGGGTGAAGACTTCCAGGGCGATGCGGTACGCGTGGTGTTGTTCAACGCCGTCGAAGGACTGACGCCGGACTGGTTGCAGGTACTGTCGGCGCGCGACAAGCGCCTGGTTCCGTTCCGCGATTGCCTGGCCAGCAGCGAACCGATCTGCGGCCGCCTCAATCCCGACAAGATGCCGCTGTTGTTTGGCGATGACACGTCCAATGCGCAATCGGTCGCGCTGATCCCGATGCCGAGCGTCGGCCTGATTGCGGTGGGCAGCAGCGATGGTAATCGTTTCTTCCCGGGCATGGGTACCTTGTTCCTGCGCTTGATGGGCGAGACTTTCATCGCCGCGATGTCGCGCTTCGGGAAAGCCTGAGCCAACGATGCCCGACGCCGCCACCTTGTTGCTCAATGCCCGGGTTGAAACTTACCTGGGCCACCTGTCGGTGGAGCGACGGCTGTCGGCCAATACGATCGAAAATTATCGGCGCGACCTGCAGGCACTCACAGCCTGGATGGCCGGGACTGGCCTGCCCGCGTTCAAGGACCTGATCGGGGAGCACCTGCGCAGCTTCATTGCCGCCGAGCATCGCCGCGGCCTGTCGCCAAAAAGCCTGCAGCGACGCTTGTCGGCACTGCGCAGTTTCTTCCGCTATCTGCTGCGCAACGGCGAATTGTCCGGTAATCCCGCACAAGGCCTGCGGGCGCCGAAGGCACCCAGGAAATTGCCGCAAGTGCTCGACGCCGACGAGATGACGCGCCTGGTAGAAGTGCCGACCGACGGTCCGCTGGGACTGCGCGACCGCGCGATGCTGGAGTTGTTCTATTCCTCGGGCCTGCGTCTGTCGGAATTATGCGCCTTGCGTTGGAGCGAGTTGGACCTCCTCGAGTGCCTTGTCAGCGTTACTGGCAAAGGCAACAAGGGTCGTATCGTTCCCGTTGGCAGCCATGCGCGCAACGCACTCGCCGAATGGAAAACCGCCTCCGCGCCCAAGCCCGATGCGCCGGTATTTCCGGGCCGTGGTGGCGCAACGATCAGCCCGCGTGCCGTGCAACTGCGGCTGCGCCAACTCGCGCAACAGCAGGGAATCTGGAAGCG
This sequence comes from Lysobacterales bacterium, assembly GCA_038248775.1. Classification (GTDB taxonomy): domain Bacteria; phylum Pseudomonadota; class Gammaproteobacteria; order Xanthomonadales; family Xanthomonadaceae; genus Arenimonas. Next base: position 7,971 of record JBBRXD010000084.1, read on the forward strand.
CGTGCACCCGCATTTGCTGCGCCACAGTTTCGCCAGCCACGTGCTTGAATCGTCCGGTGACCTGCGCGGCGTGCAGGAACTGCTCGGTCACGCCGACATTGCCACCACGCAGATCTACACCCACCTCGATTTCCAGCACCTGGCCAAGGTGTACGACTCGGCCCACCCGCGCGCGCGCCGCAAGCCGTAGCCGCCACCCTTCCGGAATTCCATGTCCCCCAAGCCCATTGATATCGTGCTGCACCGCGCCTCGCACGTATTGGAAGTCGCATTCGACGACGGCAACCGCTTCCGCCTGCCCTGCGAATACCTGCGCGTCGAATCACCCAGCGCCGAAGTCCAGGGCCACGGCCCCGGGCAGAAAGTGCTGGTGCCAGGCAAGCGCAACGTCAACATCACCGCCATCGAGCCGATGGGCAACTACGCGGTGCTGCTGCACTTCGACGACGGCCACGCCAGCGGCATCTTCACATGGGGCACGCTGCATGAACTCGGCCGCGACTACGACCAACGCTGGGCGGCGTACCTCACCGAACTTTCCGACCGCAGCCAGTCCCGCGATCCTCCGTAACCGCCGACCATCTGGAGCCGGCTTTAGTGGGAGCGGGCGTGGGCGCGCTGGGCAGCGCCATTTGAAAATAGCGGCCCACGCCCCGCCCCCCCAA
>JBBRXD010000085.1:0-8632 GCA_038248775.1 Lysobacterales bacterium
CGCAACGGTGAACGGCTCAACGGTCACCATTGATCCAAGCCGCCCCGTGCGCGGGCTGGTGCAACGCATCCAGGTCAGCGCGACGTCGGGCAACCAGCCTGCGGTCACGGCGAGCATCTATCCTTCCAATTCGACGCTCGCCGCGCTGTCGGGGACCATTGACACCGATGAAGGCAACCCAGTCACTGACTTCCAGAACTTCGTCATCACCGGCACTTCCGGAGGCGGCACGACAGCCTCTTACAAAGTCGCCATCCTGGGCACCTACCCACTCAGCAGCGGCGCTCGTCCGGTCATTGATACGTCGCCCGCCTCGTCGTATGTCTACCAGACCAACAACACCGTCAGCGGTTTCACCCTGCCCAACCCGATCGTCGTCACACCCAATCCGGTTGCATTCAGCGTGCCGGTGACTATGCGCATCAAGAATTACAATTACGCACAGACAGTGCGGGGTACGTCCGGATCACTCAATTGCACCGGGCCTTCCGGCGTGCTGGTGTTGACGGGCGCCAGTACCAATACCAATTATCTGTTGAACAAGCAGACCATCTGCAAAAACTACTCCGTCAGCAGCGTTGACGTGAACGGTGCTGCCGTAGCCGGCCCCTTCGCCGTGGCATCGACCGGATCGCCGTCGACACCCGATGGCTCGCTGACCGAATACTCCACAATCAACCTGCCGGCCATCAACGCCAACGATGTGATCAACATCACCACCAGCACTGACGCAGACTATCTGCCGACCGCAACCTGCACCTATATCGCCAGCGACCTCACTGGCTCAGGCGGCTGGAAGGGCTCCGCGACCCCTTTGGTGACCGCGGGCGTATGCCCACCCTGAGTCGACCGGATCGGCAGCGTGGGTGATCGCGGGTAGACTTGCCCGATGACCGACCTGGTGCGCGAACGTCCGATCCTGAAGCCGGCGCAACTCAATGCGCTGGCCCGCGACTTGCTGGAAGGCAACTTTGCCCAGGTCTGGGTGCAGGGTGAAATCAGCAACTTCTCGCGGCCGGCATCGGGACATTTGTACTTCACGCTGAAGGACGACCGCGCCCAGGTCCGTTGCGCGCTGTTCAAGCAAAAGGCCATGTACCTTCGCTTCGCGCCGCGCGACGGCGCGCTGGTGCTGGTGCGGGGTCGAGTCACCCTGTATGAGGCGCGCGGCGAATATCAGTTGGTGCTCGAGCACATGGAGGAAGCCGGCGAAGGCGCGCTGCGCATCGCCTTCGAAGCTTTGAAGCAGGCGCTCGCCGCGGAAGGCCTGTTCAATGCCGAGCGCAAGCGCGTGCTGCCGCGCTTCATCGGTCGCCTGGCGGTCATCACCTCGCCCACGGGCGCGGCGGTGCGCGACGTGCTGAGCGTGCTCGGCAGACGCTTCCCGATGATGGACGTGGATGTACTTCCCGTTGCCGTGCAAGGCGAGGGAGCCGCGGGGGAAATTCGCGCCATGCTTGCCCGCGCCATTGCCAGCAATCGCTACGACACCATCCTGCTGACGCGTGGCGGTGGCTCGCTCGAGGACCTGTGGTCGTTCAACGATGAAGCGCTGGTCCGTGCCATCGCCGCCTCACCGGTGCCGGTTGTTTCCGCGATCGGCCACGAAGTGGATTTCAGCCTGGCCGATTTTGCCGCCGACTTGCGCGCGCCTACGCCCTCGGCTGCCGCAGAACTGCTGGTTCCCGACTGTGTTGAATTGCTGGCCTCGCTCGCCCATTCCCGGCGACGCATGGACTCGGCCCTCCAGCGACTGCACCAGGGCCTGGCGCAGCGTGCCGACCAGGCGTCGCTGCGCCTGCGCGCGTTGCGTCCCCAACTGCGTCTTGAACGAGGCGCGCATCGGCTCGCGTTGCTGCTCGGCCGCCTGCAATCGGCCCAGGCGCTGGTCCTGGAAGCTCGCGCGCAGCGGCTGCGCGACCAATTTCGCGCGCTTGAACTGCAACACCCGCGGCTACGACTCGCGGCACTCGGACATCGTGCCAAACTGCTACACCAACAGCTGGAATCGGCAGCGCAACGCGCAGTGCACGAACGCAGCATCCACTTGCAGGGCCTGGCGCGTGCCCTGAATTCGCTCAGCCCCTTTGCCACCCTGTCGCGCGGTTACTCAATCGTGCGCGATCCTGCGACCGGTGTGATCGTCCGCGATGCCGCGCAGGTTCGTACCGGCCAATTACTGGAAGCCCGGCTAGCAACCGGCGAGATCGAAATCCAGGTCACCGGCAAGCGCTGACCGGCTGGATCAACCCCGTTTGCCCGGCACGGACGTTCACCCTGCCGAACCCAACAAACGGAGTTGACCATGCGCCTGTCACCGCTCTGCCTCGCCATTTCCCTGACCCTGCTGGCCGGTTGCCAGCAGCCACAGACTCGCGCCGAGCTTGACGAAGTCAAAGCGACGCCGGCCAGTTCAATCAACGCCATTGACATCGCGTCTGTCGAGGCCACGAGGTTGCTGACCACCGAGCAGCTCGGTAAGGTTTCAGCCGTCCGGGAAATGATCGCGAATCATCTCCCTGCGCCGGCAGCCAATACCGAGAATTACCAGGAACACGCCGACAACCCGACCCAGCTCGTGTCCGAAAACCCGGTCAGCACCTTTTCAATCGACGTGGACACCGGCAGTTACAGCAACGTGCGACGCATGCTGCTGGCTGGCCAACGCCCGCCAGCCGATGCGGTTCGCGCCGAGGAGATGATCAACTATTTCGACTACGGCTATCCGATGCCGGCTGATCGCTCGGTTCCGTTCAAGGTCAGCACCGAGATTGCACCAGCGCCATGGAATCCGCGCCATCAATTGCTCCAGGTCGGTATCCAGGGCTATCGGGTCGCGCCCTCGGAAATCCCCGCAGCCAATCTGGTGTTCCTGATCGACACGTCCGGCTCGATGCAGGACCAGGACAAATTGCCCTTGCTCAAGCTCAGCTTTGCGCAACTCGCACGGCAGATGCGTCCGCAGGATCGCGTGTCCATCGTCGTGTACGCGGGCAGCGCCGGACTGGTGCTACCGCCTACCCCAGGTGACCGGCAGGACCTGATCCTGGGCGCGCTGGATCGTTTGTCGGCCGGTGGTTCGACCAATGGTGGCGAAGGCCTGCAGCTGGCCTACGCAATGGCGCGCAGCGCCTTCCTCGCCAAGGGCGTGAACCGCGTGATCCTGGCGACCGATGGCGATTTCAACGTCGGTACCGTGGACCAGGACGCGCTGGAAACCCTGGTGGCCTACCAGCGCAAGTCAGGCATCGCACTGACCACGCTGGGCTTCGGCACCGGCAACTACAACGATGCCATGGCCGAACAACTGGCCGACATCGGTGACGGCAACCACGCCTATATCGATTCGCTCAACGAGGGCCGCAAAGTGCTGGTGGATGAGTTGTCCTCGACCATGCTGACCATCGCGCAGGACGTGAAGATCCAGGTCGAGTTCAATCCTTCGGTGGTCGCCGAATATCGCCTGATCGGTTACGAAAACCGCGCGTTGCGACGCGAGGATTTCAATAACGACAAGGTGGACGCCGGCGAAATCGGCGCCGGCCACGACGTGACTGCACTTTACGAAATCACCCTCGTTGGTTCCGGCGCGGGCAGCGTGGACCCGCTGCGCTATGGCAAACGCGCCGAGGCAACCATCAAGGGGGACGAGATTGCCCTGCTGCGGCTGCGCTACAAGAAGCCGGGCAACTCCAGCAGTGTGTTGATCGAAACACCGATGCGCCTGGGCGAAATCCGCACCCAGCCCAGCGACCGGCTGCGCTGGTCGGCAGCTGTCGCGGCCTACGCGGAACTGCTGCGCGGTGGGAAAAATGTCGGCGCATTCAGCTGGGATGGTGTGCGCAACCTCGCCGCCAAGGCTGGCGGCAAGGATCCCTGGGGCTATCGCGCCGAGTTCCTGGACCTGGTCGATCGCGCCCGCCGCCTAACCGGCGACGGGACGCCGATCGCGGTCAGCGAATGACCGGGAATGTCGACCGGCTATCCGGAAGCGGCAAAACTTCGTACGCTCCGTCCTATGCAGGCGGAGCCGACGGACGAAGAGTTGATGCAGGCCTACGGTGCCGGCGAGGCAAGCGCCTTCGAGACCCTGTACTCGCGGCACCGCGGGCCGCTATTCCGCTTCATGCTGCACCAGGTCCGTGACCACGGCACGGCCGAGGAGCTCTACCAGGACGTCTGGCAGCGTGTCATCACGGCACGGGCGCGCTACCAGCCCGATGCGCGGTTCAGCACCTGGTTGTTCCAGATCGCGCACAATCGCCTCACCGACCACTGGCGCGCCTTGCAGCACCGCCCGCCGGCCCCGGCCGATGCCGAGCAGCGCACTATCCGCGAGGCCGACCCGGAAACCCCGGAGCGGCAACTGTCCGCCTTCGAAGAACGCCGTCGCCTGCAGTTGGCCTTGGAGGAATTGCCTGCAGATCAGCGGGAAGTGGTGCTGCTGCGGCTGGAACAGGAACTATCGCTCGAACAGATCGGCCAGATCACCGGAGTGGGCCGCGAAACCGTCAAATCGCGGCTGCGTTACGCCATCGACAAGTTGCGCCTGAGACTCAAGCCATGACCGCGCCAAAACCACCCACCGAAGCCCACGACGAAGCCGAACGCGAACTCGCGCGGATCCTGCGTGCGTTGCCGGGGGGTGAGCCGTCGCCGGAACTGGACGCGCACATCCTGCGTTCCGCTGCCAATGCGGCGGCCAGTTCGCGCAAGCCTCAGCTGCGCTGGCTCGCCTCGGCAGGCGGTCTGTGGGGCATTGGTGCAGCGGCGGCGGCAGTGCTGGCGCTGGGCGTCAGCTGGCAGATGCTTGATCCCTCGCGCGGCTTTGGCGAACGCACCTCGCCGGTATCGGTTTCGCAGGAATCCGACAGCGCCGTTGTCGTTGAACTCGGTGAAACGCGACACGATGCTCCGCAGCCAATGCCCGGCCCGCCCGCTGCGATTGCACCCGCGCCAGCACGGGCTGAAGGCGGAGCGAGCCCGATGGCAAAGTCCGTCGCTTCACCACCGTCGCAATCATCGCCCCCGCCTTCGGCTCGTGCCGCCGAGCCTTTGTCGTTTCCGCACGATGGCCTGGGCGCATCCGCGGCGGCACGATCGGAGCCGGCACCGCAGGTGTCGGCGGTTGATATCGGCTCGGCAGAATCAAGCGCTGATCTGACTGCAGCGCAAATGGGGACGATTGATGCACGGCAGCGCAAAGCTGCGGAATCGAACATGGCTGCGCGTGACGCCCTCAGCGCGCGCGAGCAGTCAGCCGACTTCGCACGGACAGCCGCGCCGTCGCCGCCCCCACCGGATCCGATGAAACCCGCCAGCTGGCTCGCGCAGGTGCGCCAACTGGTCAGCGCCAACCGCACCGAGGAAGCACGCGCCAGCCTGAAGCTTTTCCACAAGCGCTATCCCAACTTTGTGGTGCCTGCCGATCTCGCACCGCTTTTACGCGAATGATCCTCGCCATGCTGGCCATACCGGGCAAAGCTTCGACGAACACGGCTTGCGCTTGCGTTTGCGCCTGCCCGCCTCCATGTTCGAAGGCTTGGCACAGCGGCTGCGCGACCTCAGCCGCAGCGCCGCCACCTTGACGATCCACGAGGCCGATGGCGCATGAGCAACCCGATGGAATCCCCCAAGCAGCGCTTGATGTCACTGCGCGGCTTGCTGCCATTCCTGCGTCCGCACAGGGTCATGCTGGCCGGCTGGCTGGCCGCGCTGGCGGTGTCATCGAGCGCGACCCTGGTGTTCCCGGTCGCCTTCAAGCACATGATCGACCAGGGCTTTGCCAAGGGCACGTCGGTAGACCGATGGTTCGTCCTGTTGTTCGTGGTTGCCGTGGTATTGGCATTGGCCACAGCGGCGCGCTTTTACTTTGTTTCGCTGTTGGGCGAACGCGTCATCGCCGACCTTCGCCAGAAGTTGTACGGCCACCTGCTGTCACTCGACCAGGACTTCTTTGAACGCACCCGCAGCGGCGAGCTGCTGTCGCGCTTGTCGGCCGATGCCGAATTGTTGCGCAGCGTCGTCGGTTCGAGCATGTCGATCGCATTGCGCAGCGCGATCACTGTTGTCGGCAGCGCGGTGATGCTGGCGATCACCAGCCCACGGCTGGCCGGGCTCGCGCTGATCGGCATCCCGTTGATCGTGTTGCCGATCGCCTTGTCGGGGCGGCGCGTGCGCGGCGCAGCCAAGGACAGCCAGGACCGTGTGGCTGACGCCAACGCACGTGCCGGTGAAACCTTCAATGCCATGCACACCGTGCAAAGTTATGCGCGTGAACCGTTCGAACGGGCGCGTTTCTCGGCGGCGGTGAATCTGTCTTTGGGCGCGGCGCGAAAGCGCATCCGGATGCAAAGCATCCTGACCGCCAGTGTCATCGTGTTGGTGTTCGGTGCGATCGTCTCGGTACTTTGGGTCGGCGCGCAGGACGTGATCGCCGGCGAATTGAGTGCCGGCACGCTGGCGCAATTTGTGATCTACGCGATGATTGGTGCGGGCTCGGTGGGCGCGCTGACCGAGGTCTGGAGCGAGGTTCAGCGGGCCAGCGGTGGCATGGAACGGATCAACCAACTGTTGCAGGAAGTTTCCGCACTCAATCCGCCGCCGTCACCGACGTCCATTCCACGGCCCTTGCGCGGCGACCTGAAGCTCGAAAATGTCCGCTTCAACTACTCCAGCCGACCCGATGCCGCGGCCCTGGAGGATTTCAGCCTGCATGTTGCACCCGGTGAAACGGTGGCGCTGGTCGGACCGTCCGGCGCGGGCAAGAGCACGGTGTTCCAGTTGTTGCTGCGCTTCCATGACCCGCAATCGGGCAGCGTGCGGCTCGACGATATCGACGTGCGCCAGCTGGACCCGGGTGAACTACGCTCGGCCATCGCGCTGGTGCCGCAGGACCCGGTGATCTTCGGCACCACCGCGCGGGAAAACCTGCGCTACGGAAAGCTCGATGCCGATGCTGCGCAAATAGAAGCTGCTGCCCGCAGCGCCGAGGCCCATGAATTCCTGATCGCCCTGCCCCAGGGTTACGACAGCGAACTGGGTGAACGCGGTGCGCGACTTTCAGGTGGCCAGCAGCAGCGCCTGGCCATCGCCCGCGCCCTGTTGAAGGATGCCCCCATCCTGCTGCTGGACGAGGCCACCTCGGCCCTCGACGCACAGAGTGAACGCGCCGTGCAGCAGGCGCTCGAGCGGCTGATGCAAGGCCGGACCACGCTGGTCATCGCACATCGCCTGGCGACCGTGCTGAAGGCTGATCGCATCGTGGTGATGGACCAGGGCCGCGTCGTGGCGCAAGGCACGCATGCGCAACTGATGGAACAGAATGGCTTGTATGCGGAGTTGGCGCGCCTGCAATTCGACCACTGAAGGCTGGGCAATCAGGCTTCGACGAAACGAACCCGCCGCGTGATCGAGCAGGTCAGCTCGTAGCTGATGGTGCCAGCAGCTTCGGCCACCTGCTCCACTGGCAGGTCCGGGCCCCACAGGGTGACGGGATCACCCACCGTAACGTTGGACAGGCCACGCAGGTCGAGCGTCATCAGGTCCATCGAAACGCGACCGATCACAGGCACACGTACGCCGTTGACCAGCACCGGCGTTCCTGCGGGCGCCGCGCGCGGATAGCCGTCGCCATAACCGATCGCCGCCACGCCCACGTCCATGTCTTCGGGGCATTGCCAGGTGGCGGAGTAACCGATGCGTTCGCCGCGCATTACCCTATTGATGGCAATGATCCGCGTTGAAAGTGTCATCGCCGGCTTCAGGCCGAAGTCGGCGCCCGTCTTGCCGGCAACCACGGACAAGCCGTACAGCGCGCCGCCGACGCGCACCCAATCGCGATGCGCATCCGGCCATCCGAGCACGGCGGCGGAGTTGGAAAGGGAAACCGCCCCAGCCAAGCCCTTGGTTGCTCGCGCAAAACCGACCATCTGGTCGCGGGTCTGGCCGCCGCCAAATTCATCGGAACTTGCGAAGTGGGTCATCAGGGTGAGTTCGCCATCGACCTGCGGCAGCGCGCGCAACCGGGCGTGGATCTCAAGCGCTCGCGCCGGCGCGAAGCCAAGGCGATGCATGCCTGTGTCGAACTTCAACCAGACCCTGATTGTCCCTGGATGAGTGTCGGCTTCAAGCATCGCCAGCTGCGTTTCATGGTGCACGACGGTATCCACGCCCAGTCGGCGCAACTGGACGAGGTCGGCGGGCTCGTCAATGCCCGAAAGCAGCACGATCCGTTGCGACAGGCCGGCAGCCCGCAGGCGCTCGGCATCCGAAAGGGCCGCGACGCCAAACGCGTCAGCGCCTTCCAGCGCGCGCGCAACCCGCTCCAGTCCGTGGCCATAGCCATCGGCCTTCACCACCGCCATCACCTGCGAATGCGGTGCCAGCGCACGCACCTGCGCCAGGTTGTGGCGCAGTGCGTCTACGTGGATGGTGGCGGTTGTCGCGCGGGACATGTCCGAAGCTTATTCGAAGGAGCCTGTGGCGTCTCGCGCCAGGTTGTCGAAGCGGGTGTATTCGCCGAAGAACTTCAGCTTGCACACGCCGGTCGGGCCGTTACGCTGCTTGCCGATGATGACTTCGGCCAGACCCTTGTCGGCCGAATCCTTGTTGTAGTACTCGTCGCGATAGA
>JBBRXD010000086.1:0-8578 GCA_038248775.1 Lysobacterales bacterium
ACCGCCGCGAAAGGTGACGGTGCAAGTCATCATCGTGGACTGTGAGACGTCGCGCAGGAACTGCTCGAGGCGGCCGAAGTCGGGCTGCTTGGCGGCGATCTTCTTCCACAGCGTCCACGCTCCGCCAGGGTTCTGGCTGCCGACCGCGGGCTTGTCCACCGGACGGTCATGGGCGCCAAACGAGGCGTTGCTGACGATGGAGCCGATGGTCAGGAAGACGATATCGGTGTCGCGCACCTGGATGGAGGGCTTGGGCTCGCCGCTCTTGGTTTCGAGGTGGATGCGCTCAATCCACCTCTCCTTACCGCCGGAGTCGGCCTTGAAGTCTACGTCTGAGACCCTGGAGTTGTAGTGAAAATTCACGCCCCGCTTCTGCATGAAGCGTAGGGCCGGCAGGATAAATGAGTGGAAGTTCGTATAGCGAGTACGCTCCAGAGCGACCATTGTGTTCATGTTTGGCATCTCGTGAAAAAAGAGATGCATGTAGCGCTTCATCTCCACCGCTGAATGCCATGGCTGAAAGGCAAAAAGTGCCCGCCACATGTACCAATAATTGCTGGTGAAAAATGCTTCGCCAAATATATCCGTAATCTTTGCGTCGTCTGGAATTAGTGACTCCGGTGTAGCAAGAAACTTGGCCATTTTCAGTTTCTCAGAATTGTTCAGACCCAGTTGATATCCGGTGTCCTTCTTGCCGTCCTCATGCAGAAGGCGGACGACAGTGTGAACTCTGCATTCTTCGCGGTTCTTCTGATGGTCATTTAGGCACGATCCATCGTCGTTGTATGGAATGATAGACCAGAGTTCTTTGGTGCACGGGTACACCTTGTCTTCAAACATACGACTACCTTGCATAAAGTACGCCGGTTGGCCGTTCTCGATCGTCTCCGAGGCATCACAGCTTCCTCCGACAAGCTCGTCGTCATCCATTTGCTCAAAGATATGGATATTCGATGGATCAAAGTCTGCTTTCTGGATCAAATACATTACAGCAGAAATAGATCCAAGACCGAGTCCGTTGAGGTAAACGTTGATTGAAGAATCCATTCCTCCTTTCATTTTGATATGCTCCTTCCCTGTTTTGCGTGTTTTGTAAAACACATACGGCTGGCATCGAAGAAGGCGGTCAATCGCTCGTAACGATACCGAACTCGCGTAGGAGTGCGCCTATCTGGGTTTTATCGAGCTTGTTCATCAGCATGGTTTGCAGGAACGCAGGCCCCGGTAGGTCGATTTCCTTACCGTCCCGCAGGCGACCGGTCGCGGACAGGAGCATACGAACATCGTAGGTGGAGTTGAATACTTCGGGTATACCACGCTCGACGTTGAGCAGTGTGTAGACAGCCTCCATCGGCGTTCGTACCGAGTACTCGGTGGTGAAGATGCAGTCGCGCTGCCTGGATTCTGCAAATTGGCCAATGAAAGCAAAATTCACCGAGCCATCGGGAACCACATCTGGCCGGTCACCGGCTTGGCGTGGCATGAAGAAGGCGGTCACGTACGGCATCATCACCGGCACGGCTAACGCACCCGTTGTGGCCAGTTCGGGGATGTCCTCGACCGGCACGCCCAAGTGGTACAGCCATTCCTGGGTGATCTCTTCGCCGCTGCAATCTTGCATCGGCTTCTTGACATAATCGCCAGGTGTGTCGACGAACAGCCCGTAGACCCAAACCACGATCTGGTCCTTCGGCTGCTGCTTGAAGTGCGGCTGCCGGTTCACGGTCCAACTGAGCAGCCAGGATGAATCCTTCGCTGTCACGATCCCGCCAGTCACCACCCTGCCGCTGAACGGATCGCGCTTGGCGATTTTCTGGATGTACTTCGGGATGCGCTGATCGAGTGTCGTGACAGTGGCCGACTCCCATTTGGTCTCGGGGATGTGCGAACCGAACACCTCCGGGCGCCCGAACGCTGGATCCTTTGCGGCGATGCGCCGCCAAAAATCCCATGCCGGTGCAGGCCCCAGGTTGAGCTTCGCCGGTGTGTGGTGGTCGCCGTTGTCGGAGTTCTCGGTGAGCGAGCCGATGGTCATGAACACCAGGTCGTCGGCGCCAAGATCGACGCCGTCTTCGACGCCGTCCCTGCGCCAGTGGATGCGGGAAGCCTGTTTGCGCCCGGGTGCGATGTTGAAATCGACATCAGTCACCTCAGTCCCGTAATGGAACACCACGCCATGATCCAGCAGCCACTTGACCAACGGCAGCACGAGCGACTCGTACTGGTTGTACTTCGTGAACTTCAGCGTGGAGAAATCCGGCATACCGCGGATTTGGTGGATGAAACGGTGCAGGTATAGTTTCATCTCCAGCGCCGAGTGCCAATCCTGAAAGGCAAACATCGTGCGCCAATAGAGCCAGAAATTGCTGCCCAGAAATTCTTCCCCGAATACCTCGGTAATCCGCTTGTTTTCCATGTCCTGGCGGGTGGCGAGGAAGAACTTGATGATCTCCTTCTGCGCCTGCTCGCTCAGCGTGAACAGACCGTCGGTATGCGCATCCTGACCGCAATTTACCGTCGCGCGCTGCAAAGAGGAGTTCGGATCGTCCTTGTCGAGCCAATAGAACTCATCAAGCACACTGGCCCCCTCGACCTCGAGCGACGGGATCGAACGGTAGAGGTCCCACAGGCATTCGAAGTGATCCTCCATCTCGCGGCCGCCGCGGATGATGAAGCCCTTGTCCGGCTCCTTGATGCCGTCCAGCGCGCCGCCTGGTAGCTGTTGCTGCTCCAGGATGGTGATCCGGTTGCCCGGCATCTGCCCGTCGCGGATGAGGAAGGCCGCACCCGCCAGTGCCGCCAGACCCGATCCGACAAACCAGGCCGTCTTGTTCTCAACACCAGCGGGTTTGCGCGGGCGGACGAAGGCTTCGTAGTTGCCGCTGGTGTATCGCACGGGGTTTCCTTTGCGTCGGAGTGTTGCGACAGAAACGGAGCAGGGTGGGGCCGGCGTGAGCGTGGGCGCGATGGCGCAGCTGGTTCGGCGTGGGCTTCCGCTTCGGGTGTAGATGCCGCCAATTCGATGCAGGAAGGTGTTTCGCTATCGAAAACGCTTGAATCCGCTTCGGGTTGCGAGCTGACCTTCACCAATGCGCTAGCGGAATAACCATCTGGGGTGAACACGGTCGCACAGTGACTGCCGCGACCGCCCACATCAGAGCAGGCCCAACAATTTGCGCGCAGCCTCTTCGGATGAAGCCGGATTCTGGCCGGTGACCAGCTTGCCATCTGTCACCACGAAAGACGCCCAGTCGGCGCCCTTTTTGTAAGTGCCGCCGTTGGCTTTCAGCATATCTTCGACCAGGAAGGGGACCACCTTCGTCAAGCCGACACCCTCTTCCTCGGTATTGGTGAATCCGGTCACCGTTTTGCCCGAGACCAGGGGTTGGCCGTCTGCGCCCTTAGGGTGCTTGAACACCGCCGGGGCGTGGCAGACAGCCCCGATCGGGCGGTTGGTGGCGGCGAAGGTTTCGATCAGCTTGATGCTGTTGGCATCCTCGGAAAGATCCCACAGCGGACCATGGCCGCCGGGATAGAAAATCGCATCGAACCCATCCGCCGACACCGTGGAAAGAACGGCCGTGTGTGCGAGCTCGCTTTGGGCCGCCTTGTCGCCCTTGAAGCGTTTTGTCGCCTCGGTCTGCGCATCGTCGGCGTCGCTGCTGGGGTCCAACGGCGGCTGGCCGCCCTTGGGCGAGGCAAGCGTCACCTGCGCCCCTGCGTCCTTGAACACGTAGTATGGCGCGGCGAACTCCTCGAGCCAGAAACCGGTCTTCTTGCCCGTATCGCCCAGTTTATCGTGTGATGTGAGAACCATCAGAATTTTCATGGGGTTTTTGCCTTTCGATTTGTCGGTGTTTCAGACGGTCAGCTTGACGACACGCTTGCCGAACGCCTCGCCTCGCAACAATCCAGCGAAGGCCGCCGGGGCGCGCTCCAGGCCATCGATCATTTCCTCTTGGTATTGGACTTTTCCTTCCTTCACCCAATCGCCCATCTGCCGGGCGAACTCGGGGTAAAGGTGGCCGAAGTCATCGAAGACGATGAAACCGCGCACCGTCATCCGCTTGCGAAGGATCATTCCAAGCAGCAGGTTCATCCGGTCTGGACCGTCTGGCAGCGCGGTGGCGTTGTATTGCGAGATCAGGCCGCAAACCGGGATTCGGGCTTTCGGATTCAGCAGCGGAAGAACTGCATCGAAAACCGCGCCGCCGACATTCTCGAAATAGATGTCGATACCGGCAGGCACAGCCGCTTTCAGCGCGCTTGGGAATCCCCCTGCCTTGTAATCAATGCAGGCATCGAACCCCAGAGTGTCAACCACATGGGCGCATTTCCTGGCTCCACCCGCTATCCCGACGACGTGAAGCCCGAGGATCTTGCCAATCTGACCCACCGTGGCGCCGACCGGACCACTGGCTCCGGCGACGACCAGCGTCTCGCCCTTCTTCGGCTGGCCGATCTGGGTAAGGCCCGCCCAAGCAGTCAGGCCCGGCATCCCCAGCACACCCAACGCCCAGGACGGATTTTCGGGCGAGGCGCCCATGTTGATCACGCCGGTGCCGTCGGACAGCGCATAGTCCTGCCAACCGCCGAACGCCTGCACCCAGTCGCCTACGGCAAAGCCCGCCACGTCGGATGACACGACCTGCGCGATGGTTCCGCCGACCATAACGGCGCCGATCTCGACAGGGGCAGCATAGGACGGCGCATCGCTCATCCGGCCCCGCATGTAGGGGTCCAGCGAGAGATACTCGTTGCGCAGCAGCATCTGGCCCTTGCCGGGTGCCGGTATCTCCTCTGTTTGAAGCCGAAGGGTGTTGTCGTCTGGCTCTCCCTTGGGGCGCTCAGCCAAAACGAACTTGCGGTTTTGTGTTTTCGATTGCGCCATCGGGTTAGTCCTCTCGTAAGCGTGAAGGATCAGGCGTGGGCACCCGCCGAGTGGCCGACCATGAGGCCCGCGATCGGCGCCGGCTGCGGAGCAGCCACCTTCCAGGGCTGGCCGTGGCTGAGAATCCTTCACCCATGTTTGTCGGCCACAGCGTCGCTCTGCACTGACCAGTCGGCCGGTTCGTCGTCCTGATCCGCTTCGGCCGCCGCCGATGTGACCTGTACCTTGCCGGGCTTGTGATGGGCGGGTGCGTAGATCGCATAGACCTGCATCGGTGTCGCCCCGATGTTGGTGATGTTGTGCCAGGTTCCGGCAGGAACGAGGACACACCAGCCGTCCGATACGTCCTTCTCGAAGGGCATGTCGTCCTTCGCCGACCCCATCTGAACGCGGCCATGGCCAGCATCGAGGCGCAGGAACTGATCCGTCTCCGGATGCGCTTCAAGACCGATATCGCCGCCAACCGGGATCGACATCAGCGTCACCTGCAGATAGCGCCGGCTCCATGCAACAGACCGATAATCCCGGTTTTCCTTGGTCGCGGTCTCGATGTCGAAGGATTGCGGCTTTGGACCAATGTCATTGATCGTCATGGTGACCTCGTTGCGAGTGATTCTGGGCGCAGCCGTTCGCTTCCCCGGTCGGTCGGCGACGTCCTTGCTTGAGTTCAACGCGCGAGGCCGGCAAAAGGACGGTCATCATCGAAGATGTAATTCGTCCGGCGGTTGGGTCCTTGATCCAAGCCAACCGAAGTCGTCGCCAGGCGACGTTGGAGGCCACATTTTCCAATCGGGCGACCCGGCTTTCCCTCAGTCTGCGGGTATCAGAACACGTTGTCGCCCTGTCGCCTGCCCTGGGGAAGCCGACGCTTCGCAACGCCAACCGACAATGTCGCGGCCGCCATATCGAACGTCGCCGCGAAGATGTTCCGCGCGACCGGGCGCATGGTGTTGTTGGCTATGCGCATCACGCCACACCGACGAAGCGTGGCGAGTGGACCAGGCGAACAAGCGCCACTATTGGCTGCGCAGCTGCTGCTGGATGCGGCCAGGACGACGCTTGCCATACTCCCGAAATGTCCAGATCCTGAACGCCATGGCGAAGCACAAGAATCGAGCAATCCGCCAGGATTGGTTCAGGCGCGGCCGTGGCCTCGCCTGCCGCCTGATGGCAGATGCCTGCATCCGTGATGACGATGCCTGCGTGGCACCCGGGACACTTGTGGCGCGCTGCGCCGGCGTCAGGGGCTGAGATGGACGGCGCCAGCACCCAGGTCCTGCCCGTCGCCATCATCGGTGGTGGCCTCGCCGGGCTTCAGGCCGCGCGGCTGCTGCACGAAGCGGGCATTGCCTTCGGCATCTTCGAGGCGCGCGAGCGGCTCGGCGGCCGCATCCTTTCGACCGATGCGGCGGGACGCCCCGCGGAGGACGGTTTCGACCTTGGTCCGTCCTGGTTCTGGCCCGGCATGCACCCGGCCATGGCGGCCGCGTTGGCGCAACTTGACCTCGCCGCCTTCCCGCAACACGACGAAGGCGACGTTCTCGTGGAGCGCCTCGCGGGCCGCCCGCCGCAGCGCTTCGCCCGCTCCCGGCAGGAGCCTCGCTCCATGCGGCTTGCGGGCGGTACGGGCGCGCTGGTGCGCGTGCTGGCCAGCGGCTTGCCGGCGGGCTCCATCCAACTCACCTCGTGGGTCACGCGGATCGCCCTCGACGGTGACCATGTCCGACTGACGCTTGGGCAGACTGACGGCGGGAGTGACAGCGTCCTCGCGGCACAGGTGATTGCCGCGCTGCCACCGCGGCTGCTGGAGGCCAGCATCGCCTTCGAGCCGGCCATCGATCCCGCCATGCGGCTGCGCTGGCGTGACACGCCGACCTGGATGGCGCCGCACGCGAAGTTCGTCGCCGTCTATGACAGCCCCTTCTGGCGCACCGCTGGCCTGTCCGGCATGGCGCAGAGCGGTGTCGGCCCGATGGGCGAGATCCATGACGCGACAACCGCTTCGGGCGCGGCGGCGCTGTTCGGCTTTCTCGGCATCGACGCAGATCGGCGCCAGGCTGCGGGCACGGCGCTGCTGACCCGCGCCTGCGTTGATCAACTGGTGCGGCTGTTCGGAGACGAGGCCGGACGCCCCGCGGCGACGCTGCTGATGGACTGGACTGCCGAGGTCTTCACCGCGACCGTGGACGACCGGCACGGCGGGGCCCATCCCGTGCCGCAGCGCGGGCCGTGGGTCAGCGGCGCGTGGCGGGATTGCCTGTCGCTTGCAGGGAGCGAAACCAGCGCGACCGATCCCGGCTACCTGGCGGGCGCGATGGATGCCGCCTCTCGCGCCGCCGCGGAGGTGCTGCAGCGGATCGCCGTGCCTGGCCGTGCCGCTTAATGAGGGAGGCGACAGCACGCCGCAGCATCACGGCACGCGCCGCTTCGCCACTGCCACCGACAGCGTGGCAGCTGCCAGGTCGAACGTCGCGCCTGAGATGTTCCGCGCCATCACCCGCACCGTATTGTTCGACCAAGCCGCCGCATCGAGTTCGATGAACCGCGTCGACGACACCAGAGACGCCTGCGCCAGGTCGCCCGCCCGCGCCCCGTTCACCGTGACGTCGATCAGCGATGTCGCCCCCGGCGCCAGGCTGGGCAGATCCCAGGACACCTCCGCCGCGAACTCCCGCTGCCCCGACTGCGGTAGAAGCGGCGCGCCATTCAGCACGGCGGGCGCGGCCTCCGGTAGCCCGTAGAGGCGCAGCGATTGCAGATCGATCGGCCCATCAAACCCGATCACCCCGACCTGCGCATAGGACACGAATGGACCCACGCGGATGGTCTGCCGCCGATTGAAGTTAGCATCATCCATTGGCGCGCCCGCGTTCCAGCCCTTGGCCGGCCCGTTCCACTGCATGGTGGTGATCGAGGCCAGCACGTCGCCCGCGATATCCGCCCGCACATTCCCCGCCCCGTCGAACACCCGCACGAACAATCGCCCGCCCGACGCCCCCACCGTCAGCCAATGCGCCAACGCGAATTCCTTGGCCTGGGAAGTATCAAGCATCCACCCCAGACCACGGTTCGCCGCCAGCGTCACCGCGCGATCGCTCGGCGTCACGTCGGTCAGCCCGTTGAAGCAGAAATCCGCCATGAAGGTCGCGGTGGTTGTCGAGGTGGCGATGGTGATTAGCCCCTCCACGCCCACTTCGGTCGCCGACTGCCGAAACGCCGCCGCCCGGGTATTCGGCACGCCGGCCAGGAAGCGCTGAAAGCGCGACGCCGGCGCACGGTGCCGGTTGATCACCGCATTGCCGCAGCGACTGGCCGTCGCCGTGTAGTCGATGCCGACCAGGTAGGTGTTGGTCCAGGCGATATCGTACTCGCAATCCTGTGCTCCGGCGGTGTGCCGTGCCGCCATCGGCGAGCAGGCCTCCATGCGCATGTTGCGCGCGATGATGGCGGAGCCGGAGGTCTGGTTCAGAAAGGGAATGGCAATGTTGCTGCCTGCCTGGCGTAGCTCGAAGTTCGGCGCGTCAAAGACGTGGCGGTTGTGGTTGGAGTAGGCGCCGGCCTCGTTCCCGAAGCGCACGCCAAACCGATCCTGCGCGGCATTCACCCCGGTCGCATGGGCGAAGTGTCCGCCGTAGTAGCGGATCGACGTGTTCCAGCCCGTGGAGGTGGCGCACCAGATGTCGAGGC
>JBBRXD010000087.1:0-8483 GCA_038248775.1 Lysobacterales bacterium
GGCGCCAGCTTCGGCCAGCAACTGCGCTGGCACCTGCTGCCTAATCTATTGCCGCTGGCGCTGGTCTACCTCGGCCTGATCCTGCCGCAAGCCATCCTGGTCGAAAGTTTCCTGGGCTTCCTCGGCCTGTCGGTGGATGAACCGTCGGCGAGTTGGGGAACCCTGTTGTACGAAGGCAGCCAGGAGCTCGACAGCGCGCCGTGGACTCTGTTGTTTCCAGCCGGCTTCCTGGTCGCGACATTGGCATCGTTCCAACTCCTCGGCGACAGCCTGCGCGATTGGCTGGACGTGCGCAGTGAAGCGGCATGAGCCCGAGGACCGCATCACAATGAACGACGTCGCAAATAATAATCGCGCGCCCGTGCTGCGTATCGCCGCGCTGGAGGTCACCGCGCCTGGGCGCGACGCCATGCTGCTGGGCCCACTCGACCTGCAACTGGACGCGGGCCAATGCCTCGGCCTGATTGGTGAATCGGGCAGCGGAAAAAGCCTGACCGTGCTGTCGCTGATGGGACTGCTGCCACCGGGCCTGAAGGCCACCGGAAAACTTGAATTCGAAGGCGCGCCGATGCCTTTGCTGTCGCCCGCGCATCGCGCGCTGCGTGGCCGCGGCATCGCCTGGATGCCGCAGGATCCGCAGGCCAGCCTGCATCCACTGCGCCGGGTCGGATCGCAACTCAGCGAAAGCCTGCGCGTGTTGCGCGGACTCGATGCCAATGCGGCTATGGTGCAAGCGCGCCGCTTGTTCGATGAACTCGAGCTACCCGACCCCACATCCTTGTTGGCGCGCTATCCGCACCAGCTCTCCGGCGGACAGCGGCAACGAGTCGGGCTGGCGCTGGCGCTGGCAGGGAACCCGCAAGTCTTGCTGGCCGACGAACCCACCTCCGCGCTCGACCCGCGCCTGAGCGATGAAATCCTCGGCTTGCTCGATCGGCTGCGGGCGCAGCGTTCGCTGGCGCTGTTGCTGGTAAGCCACGACCTACCCCTGGTAGGCAGGCACGCGCAGCAGTTACTCATCCTGCAGCGTGGCCGGGTGGTGGAAGCCGGGCCTGCGGCACGCATCTTCGCCGCGCCCGCCCAGGCTTACACCCGGGAATTGCTGGCCGCCGACCGCCTGCCCCCGCCGGCGCCCAATGAGCCCGGCGAACTGCTGCTCGATGTGTCGAACCTGGTGGTTCGCTACCCGCGCAGCAGCGAGGACGCCGTCCGCCAGATCGACTTGCAACTGCACCGGGGCGAGTGCCTGGCCCTGGTCGGCGCGAGCGGCAGCGGCAAGAGTTCGCTCGGCCGGGCCCTGCTGCGCCTGTTCCGACGCGGCGTACAAGGCAGGATCATGTTCGAGGGCGAAGACCTGCTGCAGGCAGGTCGCGAGCCCCTGCGCCGGCTGCGCGGACGGCTGGGCGTTGTTTTCCAGGACCCTTTCGCATCGCTCGACCCGCGGATGCGGGTGATCGATATCGTCGCCGAACCCCTGCGCATCCATGAGTCCCTGTCCCCGCCGGTCCGGCGCGAGCGCGTGCTGGCGGCGCTGGCCGACGTCGGCCTGTCGCCGGAGCTGGCCGATCGCTATCCGCACCAGTTCTCGGGCGGGCAGCGCCAGCGCATCGCCATTGCCCGCGCCTTGGTGCGCAGGCCCAGCCTGCTGGTCTGCGACGAGGCCGTGTCAGCCCTGGATGCGCGCCACCGCGCCGACATCCTGGCCCTGCTTTCAGGCCTGAAACAAAAGCATGGGCTGGCCCTGCTGTTCATCACCCACGACCTGGCCGCCGCCCACGCCCTGGCCGACCGGGTAGCCGTGATGGACCAGGGTCGGCTGGTCGAACAAGGGCAGGCCGGACAAGTCCTTTCACGGCCAACCCACCCCCTTGCCCGGGCATTGATGGCTGGACGCGCGCTGTGGACGCCGTAGCGATATCCTGAAATCGGGATTCCTTGAAAGCTGACCATGCCTAGCCCGAAGAGCCGACCGTTCGTCCAGGAGCCGGAGTCTTTCGTACGCGCCCTGCTGGGCGCGCAGGACATCTCCACGCTGGCGTTCATCGCCGACGGGCATCTGCGCCAGATGGGCATGCGCGACCCGCGACTGATCTGGAACCACGCGCCGGGCAATCTGGCCGACATCCATACCTCCAACAACACGCCTCCCACCGACCAGGATCTCGAGTTGCTTGATGCCGCGCGCCACCAGGGCGGGCGGGCAGAAGCACCTGATCCGGCGACCGACTCGATGCAATGGCTGCAGGTGCTCGCGCAGAACACCGGTTTGTGGGTGGCATTGTCGGCGCGAATTCCAGGCGACGGCCTGCAGGCTGATTGGAAGGAGCAGATCGACTCCCTGTCGATTCGTTGCCAGTCGCTGCTCTACACGCAGCGGCTGCAGGTGGACGTCGAGCGCCTCGCCAACGCCGAGCGCCTGCAGCGAGCCTTGTTCGCCATCAGCGACCTCGCCAGCTCCGACCAGACCACGACCGAGGTACTGCACGGCCTGCACCAGATCGTCGGCGGCCTGATGTATGCGGAAAATTTCTACATCGTGCGTTTCGATCCCGACCGGCAAGCGATCCGCTTCCTGTACTTCGCCGACAGCCACGATCCTGAAACCCCGGACCCGGAAGAAGAACTCTCGCCATTGGAGATGGGTAACAGCCTGACCCTGCACCTGCTGCGCCACGGCAAGCCGGTGCGCGGACCCTCACGCAGCCTGCGCACGGTGCTCAATGCACCACTCGCCGAAGGGCTGGGCCCGGACAGCGAGGACTGGCTGGGCGTTCCGATCCTGGAAGACGGCATCGTGCGCGGCGCGGTGGTGGTACAAAGCTACGATCCTGCGGTCCGCTACAGCGAAGCCGACCAGGCCCTGCTGGGTTATGTCGCGCAACACATCCTCAGCGCCCTGTCGCGTCGCGAGGCACAGGAAGAGCTCGAGCGCCGGGTCGAGGCACGCACGGCTGAACTCCGAAGTGAAATGCATGAACGCGAGCGCAGCGAACAATTGCAGCGCGCCTTGTACCGCATCGCCGAACTGTCGGTGGCCAGCGACAGCATGGAGGCGTTTTATGCATCGGTGCACGAGATCGTCGGCGAGCTGCTGGACGCGCGCAACTTCTACATCGCGCTGCTGACCGGCGATGACCAGGAACTGGAATTCCCCTACTCCATCGACGAGCGCGACCGCAGCCATCCGCGCCGCAAGCTCGGCCGCGGCCTCAGCGAGTATGTCCTGCGCACCGCACAACCGCTGTTGATCGACCGCCCGGGCGTCGAGTCACTGGAGGCGATTGGCGAGGTGGTTTCGCTGGGCACCAAGTCGATTTGCTGGCTGGGCGTGCCGCTGATGGTTGGCAACCGCGCCCGCGGCCTGATTACGGTGCAAAGCTATACGCCCGACTACCTGTACACGCCGCGCGACGAAGAACTGCTCAGCTTTGTCTCCTTCCACATCGCCAACGCGCTGCTACGACGCCAGGTCGACGAGAGCCTGCGCCAGGCCTATTCCGAGCTCGAGCAACGGGTTGAGCACCGCACCAGCGAGCTGGCCGACACCAACCGCGAGTTGCGCGCGCAGATTTCCGTGCGCGAAAGCGTGGAAGACAAACTCAAGTATGAAGCGCTGCACGATGCCCTGACCGGCCTGCCCAACCGCAGCCAGCTGCTGATCACGCTGAGGCGGTCGCTGGCCCGTTTTCGCCAGGACCCTGCACAGGCTTTTGCGGTGCTGTTCCTGGACCTTGACCGCTTCAAGGTCGTCAATGATTCGGTCGGCCACCTGGTGGGCGACGAACTGCTGAAGGAGGCCGCCACGCGCATAGGGCAATGCATCCGCGAACCGGATATCGTCGCGCGCCTGGGCGGCGACGAGTTCGCCATCGTGCTCGACCACGCGCATGAACTCGCCGAAGCCGCGCTGGTAGCAGAGCGCGTCATCAGCGAACTTTCGAAACCGATGCGTATCGCCGGCAAGGAGCTCTATACCTCCGCCAGCATCGGCATCGCCCTGTCGCACGAGCGCTACCGCAACCCGGAAGAATTGCTGCGCGACGCGGACGTGGCGATGTATCGCGCCAAGGCGGCAGGCCGCCAGCGCTTCGCCCTGTTTGACGAGGGTCTGCACGAGGAAGCCCTGCGCCAGCTGGAGCTGGAAGGCGACTTGCGCCGCGCCGTGAACCGCGCCGAGTTCGAACCCTACTACCAACCGATCGTTCGCCTGTCCGATGGCGAAGTGGTCGGCTACGAGGCGCTGATGCGCTGGTTGAATGCGGACCGCGGTTGCGTCGAGCCCGCGCTGTTCCTTGATACGGCTGAAGAAACCGGCACCTTGTCGCAGATCGACTGGCAGATCTACGACCACGTGTGCTGCGACATCCGCGCGCTGGGCACGCGTGGCGCCTATGTCAGCATCAACGTGTCGCCGCGGCACCTGCGCGCACATACCTTCAGCGAGCGCCTGCTCGCCTTGCTTGCCAGCCATGAAGTACGGCCGGGCCTGTTGCGGCTGGAAGTGACCGAAGGCGCGTTGCTGGAAAATCCCGATCAGGTGTTGTTGTGCCTTACCCAGCTGCGCGCCGCCGGCGTGCAAACCATGCTCGACGATTTCGGCACCGGGTTTTCGTCGCTGTCCTACCTGCACCGGTTTCCCTTGCATGGCCTGAAGATCGACCGCAGCTTCGTGTCCGCATTGCAGCTGGGCGAGAGCGGCGGCAGCACCGCGATCGTTCGCGCCATCCGGCTGATGGCAGATTCACTGGGCCTGGAAGTGGTGGCCGAGGGCATCGAGACCGAAGAGCAACGCCAGCAACTGCGGCTGCTAGGGCTCACGTTGGGGCAGGGTTACCTTTTTGCGCGACCTTGCTCGATGCTCGGGATCATGGAGCGCCAGCCGATGGTCGACGCGCCACCCTGACTGCATTCCGCCGCGCGGCGCGACTTGGGCACGATCAGCCAATCATTTTTTCTTCGCGCATCCAGGCGATGGTATCGGCCAGCAAGCTGTCCAGCGGCGTCTGTCGATAGCCCAGTTGCGCGATCGCCTTGGCGGAATCCACCCATAGTTCCTTGCAAGTGAACACTGCGCCCTCCGGCGTGATCTCGGGCATGCGCCGGGTCAGCAATGACTGTGCGTACAGCACCCGTGCATAGGCGCGCAGCGCGAAAGCCGGTGTCGCACGTCGCGGCGTTTTCTTGCCCAGTAGCGCACCGACGCGGGTGATCAGCTCCAGGAACGTGGCTTGCTCGCCACCCATCAGGTAGGACTCGCCGTAGCATTGGAGTTGCCAGGCGCGAACCTGCGCCTTGGCAATTTCGCGCACATCGGCGAAAGCGCCGACGCCGGGCGGAACGCCGGGCAGCTTGCCCTGGTCCACCAGCCGGATCAGTCGCGACCAGTTGCGCGTATCGCCGGGCCCAAGGATGTGCGCGGGCTGCGAAATGATGAAAGGCAGACCCGATTCCCGAACCGCTTTTTCGGCAAGGAATTTCGTTCGCTCGTAATTTATCCAGCTCTCGCCACCGCGCTGCGGCACGTCTTCGCGCAGCATGCCGTGCACGAGGTGGGAATAAGCCGACACGCTGGAGGTGTGCACGAATCCAGTCACACCCGCCTCGCGTGCCGCGGCGACCAGGTTTTGCGCGCCGCCAACATTGGTCCGCGTCTGCGCGTCGTTGTTGGGTCGCCAGGTATTGGTATCGGCGGCGGTATGGAAGACGCACTGCACGCCAGCCATGGCCCGGCGCAGTGACTCGGGGTCGTTTACATCGCCGCGCACCGGCGTAGCGCCCAGGGCTGCCAGCACTTGGTCGGTTTCCTCCCTGCGCGACAGGGCCCGCACCCTGGCTCCGGCAGCCAGCAGTTCACGCGCGACGTGTTGGCCAAGGAAGCCGGCAGCGCCGGTCAACAGCACGTCGGTCATTTCCAATCCGTCGTGGGGAGGGGCGTTCAGAATAGCCGCCAGTGACCCGTTTCACCGTTTTGCAACTTTTTCTTAACTTTCGTGTCCGAATTGTGGCGGCACTCACGTTAATGAGGACAAGGGTGATAAATGATCCGTAACGGGTTGTTTCGACACAAATTATGAATGACTTGCTCCTACTCGCTGCGGCCTTGCCGCTTGCTGTCGTCGCACTGGGCATGCGCCGGGTGCCCGCGCAGCGGGTGATGACCGTGCGCCGCCTGGGCCGCTACCGCCGCACGCTGGCCCCCGGCTGGCACTGGATTGCGCCGCTCATCGACCGCGCCGGCCTGGAAGTGGACCTCATCAACCATCACCTGCATGTCAGCGGCGCCGACGCCCGCTGCCAGGCCGAGTTCTATTACCAGATCGTCGAGCCTGAAAAAGCCGGTGAAACTCTCGATCGGGTGGACGACTGGGTCGCGTCGCAGGCCCGCGAGGCCATGGCCGACGCCGTGCAGACGCCTGAGCAGCTGAAGGTCGAACTCAATCGACGGGTTGGTAGGATGGGGTTGCGGGTTATTCGCTGCTCGCTGCATGTTGGACAGTAGAGCTTTCGCGGCCTAGGCCGCTCCCACAGTGGAGCTGTCGCGGCCTAGGCCGCTCCCACAGGCTGGTTCGAGAGTGGACAATGGGCGGATGAATGCGCTCGTCCACCTTACGCCCGAACTCGAAACCGGCCTGGTCCAGCTGGAGCTGGAGCCGTCGCTTGCGCCGCGCTTGCTCGATTACCTGGCATTGCTTGATCGCTGGAACAAGACCTACAACCTGACCGCGATTCGCGACCCGCGCGAGATGCTGGTCAAGCATCTGCTCGATTCCCTGGCCATGGCGCGCTTCGTGGATGGTGGTCGGCTGGCAGACCTCGGCACCGGACCGGGCCTGCCTGGCATTCCGCTGGCCATCGCGCGTCCCTCGCTGCAGGTAAGCCTGGTCGAGAGCAATGGCAAGAAGGCGCGCTTCCTGCGTGAGGCGGTGCGCAGCCTGGGCCTGTCGAATGCGCGCGTACTCCAATCGCGGGCCGAAGCCGTAGCCGAGCCCGGCGCCTTCGACGTGGTCACCGCCCGGGCGCTCGATCGCCTGGCCGGCATCATTGCCGTCGGCGGCCACCTGCTCGCGCCGCGCGGACGCCTGCTGGCGATGAAGGGCCTGCCTGCCAGCGACGAATTGGCTGAACTTCCCGCCGGATGGACCGTGGCCGCCGTGCATCCGCTGCAAGTGCCGGGCCTGGTTGGCGAGCGCCATCTGGTTGAAATAACGCGCAGCCCGACCGAACCGGCATAATTACCAACCCGGTCCCGCGTGGGGACGCACCGGATACCTCCAAAGCGACAGCCTGTCTGTTGCCAGCGACGTATTCTCTCGCCGCCGGCCAGCACAGGATTGAATGCATGACCCGCATCATCGCAATCGCCAATCAGAAAGGAGGAGTCGGAAAGACGACAACCGCTGTCAATCTGGCGGCAGCACTGGCACAGTCCGCTCGCAAGGTCTTGCTGGTCGACATCGACCCACAGGGCAACGCGACCATGGGCTCGGGCGTCGACAAACGCGAACTCGAAAACTCCATCACTGAAGTCCTGCTCGGCGAATGCACTGCCACCGATGCCATCGTCACCACCGCCGAAGGCTACGACCTGCTGCCCGGCAATATCGACTTGACCGCCGCGGAATTCCAGTTGATGGACCAACCCGCGCGCGATACCCGCCTCAAGACCGCGCTCGCCACGCTGGGCGACCGCTACCACTACGTACTGATCGACTGCCCACCCTCGCTGTCGCTGCTTACATTGAATGCGCTGGCCGCGGCCGACGGCGTGCTGGTACCGATGCAATGCGAGTATTACGCGCTGGAAGGCCTCAGCTCGCTGATCAACACCATCGATGCGCTGAAGCTCAAGCTCAATCCGAAGCTCGAGATCTTCGGCGTCGTGCGCACCATGTTCGATGTCCGCAACAACCTGGCCAATGCGGTGTCGGGTGAATTGACACGGCATTTCGGCGACATCGTTTTCCGCTCGATCATTCCGCGCAACGTGCGTCTGGCCGAGGCGCCCAGCCACGGCCAGAGCATCCTGGGCTATGACAAGGCGTCCCGCGGCGGCATCGCCTACCTGGGCCTGGCCGGCGAAATCATCCGGCGCGAAAAAGACACGAAGCAAGACACGAAGAAGGAAACCGCCTGATGGCGACCAAGAAGACCGGCCTCGGCCGCGGCCTGGAAGCCCTGCTCGGCGGCGGCAATCGCAGCCCGAGCCCGACCCAGGCGACCCAGGCGGAACTGGCGGGTGAAGGCTTGCGCCGGATTGCCATCGACCTGCTGCACGTGGGCAAGTACCAGCCACGTACCGGCATGGACCCCGCGCGCCTGACCGAACTGGCCGAGTCGATCAAGGCGCAGGGCGTGATCCAGCCGCTCGTCGCGCGCGAAGTGGGCCGCAACAAATACGAAATCATCGCCGGCGAGCGCCGCTGGCGCGCGGCCAAGCAGGCCGGGCTGGCCGAGGTTCCGGTCGTGCTGCGCGACGTGGACGA
>JBBRXD010000088.1:0-8377 GCA_038248775.1 Lysobacterales bacterium
AATGCCAAACGGACGCAGGTCAAAATGCGCGCGGATCAGCTTCTCGATCTTGTCGTCGCTGATCACGCCAGTACCGAAGGTGGTAACCGAAATCGAAGTCGGCTCAGCCACGCCAATCGCGTACGAAACCTGCACTTCGCAGCGACGAGCGATGCCGGCCGCGACCAGGTTCTTGGCGACGTAGCGTGCGGCGTACGCGGCGCTGCGATCGACCTTGGACGGATCCTTGCCCGAGAACGCACCACCACCGTGGCGGGCCATGCCGCCATACGAATCAACGATGATCTTGCGTCCGGTCAGGCCGCAGTCGCCCACCGGTCCGCCGATCACGAACTTGCCGGTCGGGTTGATGTGCACCTTGTTCTTGGGCAGTGCGGCGTACCACTTCTTCGGCAGCACCGGCTTCAGGATCAGCTCGCGTACGGCTTCAACCAGATGCTTCTGCTTCACGTCCGGGTCGTGCTGGGTGGACAGCACCACGGCGTCCAGGCCTTCGATATTGTGGCCGTCGGCGGTGTAGCGCAGGGTCACCTGCGACTTGGCGTCGGGGCGCAGCCACTTGAGCTTGCCGGCCTTGCGAACCTTGGCCTGCTGTTCAACCAGGCGATGCGCATAGAACAACGGCGCGGGCATGTATTCCGGCGCTTCGTCGCAGGCAAAGCCGAACATCAGGCCCTGGTCGCCAGCGCCTTGTTCTTCCGGGCTCTTGCGGTCCACGCCCTGGTTGATGTCCGGCGACTGCTTGCCGAGCATGTTGATGATGGCGCAGGTGTGGCCGTCGAAGCCGACTGCGGAATTGTTGTAGCCGATATCGTTGATGACCTTGCGCGCGATGTCTTCAATGTCCACCCACGCATTGGTGGTGACTTCGCCGGCAACAATCGCGGCACCTGTCTTCACCATCGTCTCGCAGGCCACGCGGGCGCGCTTGTCCTGGGCCAGGATGGCGTCCAGCACGGCGTCGGAGATCTGGTCGGCAATCTTGTCGGGATGGCCTTCGGACACGGATTCGGACGTGAAGAGGTAGCTGCTCATTGTTCGGGTATATCCTTTAATTCGGATGAAAGGATGTTTGTGGACGCGCATCATACACGGGCGGCCCCGCCGGTGCATCCTGAACACCCGGGCGTTGCCATCGCGTTAAGGTCCGGGGCGGTTCTCGGGTAGGCTTGGCCCCATGGATTCAATCACACATTTGTTTCTGGGCGGTGCCATTGCCGCCGCGATCGCCCCGGCCAAGTATCGCCGGGTTGCGCTGCTGGCTGGCGCGGTCATCAACACCCTGCCGGACCTGGATGTATTGCCGCTAGCCCTGGTCGAAGACCCGGTGATGGTCATGACCTGGCACCGCGGCGCCAGCCATTCGCTGTTCGTGCTGCCCATCATGGCGGGCCTGATCTGGTGGCTGCTGAAATCACGCTGGCAGCCGGTGCGCGAGGCGCCGGTGCGCTGGTTCTGGCTGATCCTGGTCACGCTGCTGGCGCACCCGCTGATTGACGGCTTCACCGTCTATGGCACCCAGTTGTTCTGGCCGCTGGCGCTGCCGCCAACGATGTGGTCGAGTCTTTTCATCATTGATCCGTTGTTTACGCTGCCGCTGTTTGTCGCCTGCATCGCAGCTTGGTGGCTGCGCGAGAAGCCGGCTGCGCAGCGCGCGCTGGCCGTCGGCCTGCTGTTGAGCGGCAGTTACCTGGCGTGGTCGCAGCTTGCCAAGTGGCGTGTTGACGCCATCGCCGAGTCGAGCCTGGCCGCAATCGGGTTGCAGGACGCACCGCGCTTTTCCACGCCGATGCCTTTCAACACCTTGTTGTGGCGCGTGGTGGTGATGACGCCGGATGGGTTCATGGAGTCGCAGCGGTCACTGGTGGCCGATAGTGGGCCGATGCAATTCGTAAAACACACCAGCAATACCGACGATTTGGAAGAGACGGCAGCGATTCCGGCCGTGCGCCAGTTGAATTGGTTCACCCATGGCTTCCTCAAGGCACAACGCGACAAGGGCGAACTGGTGCTGGCCGACCTGCGCATGGGCGCGGAGCCCGATTACAGTTTTCGCTTTGTGGTGGCACGCGACGGCGTGGGTGGCTGGCAACCGATTCCGCCCCGGCAGTTGACGTGGCCATGGGCGGCGTCGCGCCGCCTGCCCGATGTGTGGGATCGAATCTGGCAGTCGCCAGGCCCCGGGGGAAATGGATGACATCTTCAAGGCCAGACCTTTCGGCATTGCCAGCCGACTTGCGCCAGAAACTTGAAGCGCAGCTCAAACGCTTGCCGGCCGCGCTTCGCGATAATCTGCACGCCCAATTGGCAAAGGTGCCGCCCGACCAACTGGCGCGCTTCGTGGAACGCAGCTCACCCTTGCTCGACAAGGCATTGGCGAAGGTGGAACAGGTGCAGCCGGGCATGTCGCCGCGCAAGCAGACCGGAACGTCCGTTTCGAATGCCGGCCATTACAACGGCACCGTGCGGCCCGGCGACCAGCCCGGCCTGGTCGGCAAGATATTGTTCGTGCTCGCCGTGGTTGCGGTGCTTGCCTACCTGCTCTAGGCCGCGCGGTCCTGCGCGGCTGTTGACAAGGCATCAAAGTATTCGCGGGTCAGCCGGATCTGCTCGTCTGCGCTTTCCGCGCGGTTGACCACGGCGCGAAACGCTGCGTTCTCGGGCCGGTCCTTTGCGTACCAGCCCAGATGCTTGCGAGCGATGCGCACACCTGACAACTCGCCGTAGAAATCATGCAGGTGTTGCAGGTGGCCGATCAGGATGTCGCGCACCTGCGATGGCGTCGGCGGCGGCAGGTGCTCGCCGGTTTCCAGGTAGTGGGCAATCTCGCGGAATATCCAGGGCCGACCCTGCGCCGCGCGCCCCACCATCACCGCATCCACGCCGGTGTAGTCGAGCACGTAGCGCGCGCGTTCCGGCGAATCGATGTCGCCATTGGCGAGCACCGGGATGCGCACTGCCGCCTTGATGGTCGCGATGGTTTCGTATTCGGCCTCGCCCAGGTATTGGTCGGCACGGGTACGGCCATGCACCGACAGCGCGGCGATGCCACTGTCTTCGGCGATGCGCGCGATGGCGAGGCCATTGCGATTGTCACGATTCCAGCCGGTGCGGATTTTCAAAGTGACGGGCGCATCCACGGCGCCCACCACGGCGGACAGGATGCGGGCGACCAGCGCCTCGTCCTGCAGCAGCGCAGAACCTGCCCACACATTGCAGACCTTCTTGGCCGGGCAGCCCATGTTGATGTCGATGATCTGCGCGCCGTGGTCAACGTTGTAGCGTGCCGCGTCCGCAAGAACCTGCGGGTCGGTACCGGCGATCTGCACGCTGATCGGCGCCGGCTCGTCGGCATGGTCCATCCGATGCAGCGACTTCGACGTGTGCCACAGGCGCGGCTCGGAGGTTGTCATTTCCGACACGCACAAGCCCGCGCCCAGGCGTTTGCACAACATCCGGAACGGCTTGTCGGTAACGCCGGCCATGGGTGCCAGCACGACGGGAACATCAATGCGGTAGGGGCCGATCTGCAGGGGCGGGGGAAGCATTGCGGCATTCTACGCGGGCCGCTTGTTCCGCTTCACTTCCTCGCTATTTCATCTCGGCGACAACAGCACGCCAGCGATGGTGGCGGTCATCAATGTCGCCAGTGACCCACCCAGAACCGCGCGCAAGCCGAAGCGGGCAAGGTCGCCGCGACGGTCGGGCGCCAGGCCGCCGATGCCGCCGATCTGGATGGCGATGGACGCGAAGTTGGCAAAGCCGCACAACGCGTAAGTAAGAATAAGGCGCGAATGCTCGCTGATCATGCCG
The DNA here is from genome assembly GCA_038248775.1 of Lysobacterales bacterium. Lineage (GTDB taxonomy): Bacteria > Pseudomonadota > Gammaproteobacteria > Xanthomonadales > Xanthomonadaceae > Arenimonas. Next base: position 3,814 of record JBBRXD010000088.1, read on the forward strand.
ATGCCATCGCCTACCGGCGTCGCCGCCAGCTCCAGGTAGGCGATGAATTCGTTCAGCACGACTTTCTGGCCGATCAGGCCGCCTGCCGTCACCGCATCGCCCCACTCGATGCCGATCACCCAGGCAATCGGTGCCAGCACGTAGCCCAGGATCAGGCCGAGGTTCAGGCGGATCGGGCCGTCCACGGCGCCGTTGTTGAGCATCATGTTGAGGCTCTGGTAGCCGCCCGCGTTCCAGTCGCCGACCCAGCCGATGACGTAGTTGACCATCGCGATCAGCGCGACGAAGGCCAACAGCATCGCGGCGATGTTGATCGCCAGGCGCATGCCGTCGGAGGCGCCGCCAGCAGCGGCATCGATGATGTTCTTGCTTTCGCGCTCGACGTGCACGGTGACGGTGCCGCCGGTCAGTGGCGTGCCTGTTTCGGGGATCAGGATCTTGGCGATCAGCAAGGTGGCAGGCGCCGCCATGATGGACGCGGCGAGGAAATGCTTGGCGAAGATCTGCTTCATCTCCGGGTCCGTGCCCGCCAACATTCCTATATAGACCGCCATCACGCCACCGGCGATATGCGCCATGCCGCCGATCATCATGGTCAGCAATTCGGAGTTGGTCATCTTGCTGATGTAGGGACGCACCGTCAGCGGCGCCTCGGTCTGGCCGATGAAGACGCTGGCGCAAACACTGGTGGTTTCGGCGCCTGATACGCGCATCAGCTTGGTGATGACCCAGGCCATGCCCTGCACGACCCGTTGCATCACACCGATGTGATACAGGATGGCCATGAATGAAGCGAAGAAGATGACCGTCGGCAGCGCGTGGAAGATGAACACGAAACCGTACTTGTCCTGGTCGGCGAAGCCACCGAGGATCATCCGCGAGCCCGCGTTGGTGAATTCGATCAGCGTTACGAACACCTGGCCAAGGCCACCGAAGATCGCGCTGCCGATGTCGGTGCGCAGCACAAAGGCCGCGAAGGCGATCTGCAGCGCCACGCCGGTCGCCACCAGGCGCCAGTCAACGCGTGTCTTGTTATCGGAAAAAACCCAGGCGATGGACACGAGGACGGACAGGCCGAACAGGCCGAAAAGAATCTGGCTCATGGGTTTTGCGGATTTCCCCGGGTGATGCGGAAGGGTAGAGCAGGGGCCGGACCGTAGCAAGGCGCAGCCGCGGGACCGTCTGATTGCGTCATTCCGAATCGCGCGCAACCACGCGATTGCGCCCGGAGCGCTTGGCGATGCGCAGCCGCAGGTCGGCGTTGCGCATCAGTCCGGACACGTCCACCGCGTCCCCCGGGCAGCAGGACATGCCGGCGCTGAAGGTGAGTTGGCGCGGCTCGGTCCCGTCACCGGGCTCGAAGCAAGCCGCCGCCACCTTGCGCCGCAGTTGGTCCACGCGTTCCCAGCCTGCGCCCAGCGGCTGGCGCAGCACCAGCACGAATTCCTCGCCACCAACGCGCAGCAGGAGCTCGTCCCGGCGCAATTCCAGGCGCAGGGTTTCAACAATATGCTTCAGCGCGCGATCGCCGGTCTGGTGCCCCAGTTCGTCATTGATCTGCTTGAAGTAGTCCAGGTCGAGCAGCGCGATGCACAGCGTGTCTCCTTTGGCGCGCGCGTCGCTGATGATCTGTGGCACACGATGGTTCAGGAAGCTGCGGTTGGGCAGGCCGGTGAGTCCGTCGGTGCCCGACATCTGCACCAGATGCTGCATGCGGAACACGATCAGCATGGTGACCAGGGTGGAAGCGAACAGCAGGAAGATTCGCTGCAATTGTGTTGAAACCTGCACCGTGCCGTAGTCGGCCGACACCATGGGTTCGGTCGCCGTCATGATGAACCAGGCCGACAGCGCACCGAACTGCAGCATCGCCAGCGCCCCGGCCAGCAAGGTGACACGCACGTCGTTGCGCAAGGCCGTCGCCATTACCACCAGCGGGTAGAAACACCAGACCACGACGCTGTTCAATCCGGCGGCGGGCAGGCGCAGCGCGAGCAACATCAGCACCATGCTGACAACGCTTACATCGAAGCTGGCCGAAAGATAGGGCAGCCAGCGATAGCGACGGCGTCGGCGCGCGAGGGTCAGCCACACCTGGCTGAGCAGCATCGCCAGGCCAACGCCGGTGACACCGATCATCGACTCGTAGCTGCCACCGCCGGTGTAGAAGTTGATCAGTGGCAGGGCAATCAGCAGTGTTGACAGCACCAAGCGGAACCGCGCCAGCAGGACTTCGCCGTCAGCACCCAGTTCCAGCAGGATGTCGTCGGGTGCTTCGCGCACGGACCGGTACAGCTCGGCGGAGGTGTCGCGCAATGTATTCACGGGCCGGGCGTTGATTGGGTCTTAGGCCAGCATAGCCCGTGCCCGCCAGCCTGTCAGGCCGACAGCCCGAACCAGGCTACCCACAGGCCCAGTAAAGTGAACACGGCCGCCGCCGTCCAGCGCGCCGCGCGCAAGGGCAGGCGATGGGCGAAGCGCGCGCCCAGCAACACCACGGGCACGTTGGCCAGCAGCATGCCCACCGTCGTGCCGGTGATCACCTGCCACAGCGGCGAATACTTCGCCGCCAGCACAATCGTCGCCACCTGCGTCTTGTCGCCGATTTCCACCAGGAAGAAGGCCACCAGTGTGGCCAGGAAAGGGCCGTACTTGGCTGCCTTCACTTCGTCTTCTTCCAACTTGTCGGGCACCAGCGCCCAGGCGGCAACGGCGAGGAAGCACACCACCACGCCCCAGCGCAGAACCTCTGGTGGCAGCAGGCCGGCCAGCCAGGATCCGGCCCAGGCCGACAGCGCATGGTTCACCAACGTCGCCGCGAGGATGCCCCAGATGATCGGCCAGGGGCGGCGGTAGCGCGCGGCCAGCAGCAACGCGAGCAACTGGGTTTTGTCGCCGATCTCGGCCAGGGCCACGGTCAGTGTTGAGATCAGCAAGGCTTCCAAGCACGGTACTCCCGGTGTCGAACGCAAAAAAATCCCGGCGCAGCGGGACTGCGCCGGGTCTTTGATCCCACGATATTACGCTTCGACCGGCGAAGGGGCAGGGGATTCCTTATACTCCCAGCAACTTCACGTGGGAGCGGTTCCGATGGCTGGCACGACCTTGTTGACCTTCATCGTGGTGCTGGCCGGCATCATCGTCCTGATCAAGACGGTGCGCATGGTGCCCCAGGGCTACGAATGGACTGTCGAGCGATTCGGCAAATACACCCACACCATGTCGCCGGGCCTGCACTTCCTGATGCCCATCGCCCAGACGGTCGGGCGCAAGGTGAACATGATGGAGCAGGTGCTGGACGTGCCCAGCCAGGACGTCATCACCAAGGACAACGCGGTGGTGAAGGTCGATGGCGTGATCTTCTTCCAGGTGCTGGATGCGGCCAAGGCCGCCTACGAGGTGTCCAACCTCGAGCAGGCGACGGTTGCCCTGGTGATGACCAACATCCGTACCTCGATCGGCTCGATGGACCTTGACGAGTCGCTGTCCAAGCGCGATGAGATCAACGCCAAGCTGCTGTCGGTGGTGGACGTGGCCACGCATCCGTGGGGCATCAAGGTCAACCGCATCGAGCTCAAGGACATCCAGCCGCCGCGCGACCTGATTGATTCGATGGCGCGGCAGATGAAGGCCGAGCGCGAGAAGCGGGCGCAGATCCTGGAAGCCGAAGGTTCGCGCCAGTCGGAAATCCTGCGTGCCGAGGGCGAGAAGACCGCCGCCGTGCTGCAGGCCGAAGGTAAGAAGGAGGCAGCGTTCCGGGAAGCGGAAGCGCGCGAGCGCCTGGCCGAGGCGGAAGCGAAGGCGACCCAGATGGTTTCGCAGGCGATCTCGCAAGGCAACGTGCAGGCGATCAACTACTTCATCGCGCAAAAATACATCGAAGCGCTGAAGGAATTCGCCAGCTCGCCCAACCAGAAATTGTTCATGCTGCCGATGGAAGTCACCGGCGTGCTCGGCTCGTTGGCAGGCATTGCCGAACTGGCAAAGGATTCGCTGGCGGGCAAGTCCGGTCCGGTCACCCCGCCCAAGCCGCCGCGCCTGGAGGGTTGATCAATGCGCGCTGAAGTCATTGCCTGGGCCTGCCTGTCGCTGGCCCTGATATCGGCCGAAGTGCTGGCGCCCGGCGTCTTCCTGCTGTGGCTGGGCATCGCCGCGGCCGTGGTGTTCGGCGTGGTGCTGCTGGTGCCCGGCATTCCGGTACTTTGGCAGGCACTCGGTTTCATCGTGCTCAGCTTCGCCTCCATCGCGGTGTACCGGAAGCACTTCCGCCAGGACGCCGAGCGCAACGACCAGCCGCTGCTGAACCGCCGCGCCGAACATTTCATCGGCAAGAACTACCTGCTGGAAACGGCCATCGTCAACGGCTCCGGACGCCTTAAGATCGGTGACGCGTTCTGGGCAGTCACCGGCGATGACCTGCCGGTCGGCAGCCGCGTCCGCGTCGTTCAGTCCGACGGCATGGTCCTGACCGTCGTCGCCGACTGAAGCCACACCAGCCCCTGTGGAAGCGGCCTATGTGGGAGCGGCCTATGTGGGAGCGGCCTATGTGGGAGCGGGCGTTGGG
>JBBRXD010000089.1:0-8295 GCA_038248775.1 Lysobacterales bacterium
CTCAAGGCCGAACTGCGCAGCCGCAAGCGCTCGCTGGCCTGATGCCACACCCGGGATGCGCGCTGAAACGCCCGCTCCCTTCGGCAACCTGACGCCCGAGGCAATACTCGCCTCGGTCGAAAGCCTCGGACTGGCCACGGATGGCCGGGTCCTGGCACTGAACAGCTACGAAAATCGCGTTTACCGGATTGGTATCGAAGACGGCCCGCCCCGCGTGCTGAAGTTCTATCGCCCGGGCCGCTGGTCTGATGCTGCCATCCTCGAAGAACACCAGTTCAGCCAGGAACTGCTCGACAATGATCTTTCCGTCGTCGCGCCACAGGTGTTGGCGGAAACCACGCTGCACCATCACGGCGGGCATCGCTTCGCCATCTTTCCGATGCAGGGCGGTCACGCGCCCGAACCCGGCGACCGCGAAACGCTCCGGCAGATTGGCCGCACGCTCGGCCGCATGCATGCCGTCGGCGCGCGCACGCCGTTCCGATACCGGGCTGAGCTTGGCGTGCAGCAACATGCCATCGACTCCGTCGCCTACCTGCTCGATGCCAACTGGCTGCCTGCCGAACTCGAGGAAAATTTCGAGGCCCTGGGCCACCTGTTGCTCGACCAGATCGAGGACGCCTGGTGGGGCTGCGGCGAGTTCAGGACCTTGCGCCTGCACGGTGACTGCCATCCGGGCAATATCCTGTGGCGCGACGGCCAACCGCACTTCGTGGACCTCGACGACACGATGATGGGCCCGGCGATGCAGGACCTGTGGATGCTGTGCACTGGTGACTCCGCCGCCCGCGGCGAGCAGATGGGCTGGCTGCTGGAAGGCTACGAGCTCTTCCACGAATTCGACCACCGCCAGCTGGGCCTGATAGAGGCCCTGCGCGCCATGCGCCTGCTGCACTTCCACGCATGGATTGCACGACGCTGGTCGGACCCGGCATTTCCGGCGGCATTTCCCTGGTTCGAATCGCCAAGGCATTGGGAAGGCGTGATCGTGCAGCTGCAGGAACAACTGGTGGCGATGCGCGAACCGGTGCTCGAACTGCCGCGAGGCTGAACGGCGGGCAACAACAGCGCCGCCGCGCGAATCTCTAGCCCTCGCCGACACTCTTTATCGGCAAGCCAGACCCTTTCTTCACTCCATGCAGCGCAGGGGTCGGCCTATCCTTATGTCTGATACCGGAGATCCGATGATGCCCTACCAACCCATACAGCCCACCAACCTGTCGCGACGCCGATGGCTGGGCGGGTCCGTGCTGGCGCTCGCCGGCATGGGCCTGGCCTGCACACGGCAAGGCTCTGCGGCCGGCGCTATTGCCGCAGCGTGACCAGCCGCGATGGTCGCTGTCGTCGCCTTCGACAACAGCGGCAAGTCGCGCAAACTCCTGCGCGTGCCCAAGGTGGTGAAGACGAACGAAGAGTGGAGGAAATTACTTTCGCCAAAATCCTTCTACGTGGCGCGCGAAGGTGGCACCGAGCGGCCCTTCAGCGGCGAATACAATGACCTGCATGACAAAGGCATCTTTCGCTGCATCTGCTGCGGCACGGCCTTGTTCGATTCCGCAACAAAGTTTGACTCGGGCACAGGCTGGCCCAGCTTCTGGCAACCGATCGCCACGCAGAACATCGTGGATCGCGGGGACCGGACCCTGGGCATGTTACGCACCGAAACCCTGTGCCGGCGTTGCGATGCACACCTCGGCCACGTCTTCGACGACGGACCGCAGCCCACCGGCTTGCGCTACTGCATGAACTCGGTTGCCCTGCGCTTTATCCCCCTCGCCTGACCAGAGACCACATTCCATGGACTTTCATTCGATTCAGAAATCCATAGCCCGTTTTCGCCTGGCAGCCTTTGCCGCGTTGGTGATGGCCGCAGCCGCGAGCGCCGCCTCGGCCGGCCCGAACGATACAGGCTCGTCCAAACCCTCACTGCAGACTGCGGTATTCGCTGGCGGCTGCTTCTGGGGCGTCGAGGCCGTGTTCGAACATGTGCGCGGCGTGGCGAATGTTCGCTCCGGCTATGCAGGCGGAAGTGCAGTCACCGCCAACTACGACACCGTCGGCGGCGGCCAGACCGGCCACGCCGAGGCGGTGGAGGTGGTGTTCAACCCGGCAGTGGTGAGTTATGGGCAACTGCTGAGAGTATTCTTTTCGGTCGCCCACGACCCCACCGAGCTGAACCGCCAAGGTCCGGATCGCGGCACCCAGTATCGATCGGCGATTTTCCATGCCAACGCCGCGCAGCAGCGTGCCGCGACCACCTATATCCGCCAGGTCGGGCAAGCCGGTGCTTTCGGCAACAAGCCCATCGTCACCCAGGTCACGCCGCTGGTGAAGTTTTACCCGGCAGAGGACTACCACCAGGATTTCGCCCGGCTGAATCCAAACCACCCCTACATCCGCTACTGGGATGCACCGAAGGTCGCCCAGCTCAAGCGCGACCTGCCCGACCTGTACGTCGATAGTGTGATCGTGCATTAAACTGTAGCGATGAGCCCGGACACCCTGACCCTTGCCCGTCCCGACGACTGGCACCTGCACCTGCGTGATGGCGACAGCCTGGCCGCCGTACTCCCCGACACGGCGCGGCGCTTCGGCCGCGCCATCGTCATGCCCAACCTGTTGCCGCCCGTGCGCAATGTCAACGAGGCGCTGGCCTATCGCGAGCGGATACTGGCAGTGCTGCCCGACGGCATGCACTTCGAACCCTTGATGACGCTCTACCTGACCGAGGCCACCACGCCCGCCGATATCCACGCGGCCAAGGCCAGCGGCCACGTGCACGCGGTGAAGTACTACCCTGCCGGCGCAACCACGAATTCCCAGTCGGGCGTGACCGACCTGGCCCGTTGCGACGCCGTGTTCGAAGCAATGCAGGACGTTGGCATGCCGCTGCTGCTGCACGGCGAAGTGACCGATGCCGACGTGGACGTATTCGACCGCGAAGCGGTCTTCATTGAACGCCACCTGCAGCGCCTGGTGGACAGCTTTGCGTACCTGAAGATCGTGCTTGAGCACGTGACAACAAGCGAAGGTGTCGACTTCGTTACCAGCGCAAGAACAGGCGTGGCTGCGACAGTGACCGCACATCACCTGCTGCTCAATCGCAATGCATTGTTTCGCGGCGGGCTGCGGCCGCATGCCTACTGCCTGCCCGTGGTAAAGCGCGAGCGGCATCGCCAGGCACTGCTGGACGCAGCCACTTCGGGCAACCCGCGTTTCTTCCTCGGCACCGACAGTGCGCCGCACGAAAAAAGTGCCAAGGAATCGGGCTGCGGTTGCGCCGGAATCTACACCGCCCACGCGGGCATCGAGCTTTACGCGGAAGCGTTCGACGCCGTTGGCGCGATTGATCGGCTCGAGGGCTTCGCCAGCTTCCATGGGCCCGACTTTTACGGACTCGCTCGCAATTCCGGGACGATCACCTTGGCCAGGCGGCCATGGCAGGTACCGGACGAGTTGCCCATGGGTGTGGGCACGCTGGTGCCGATGCGCGCCGGCGAAACGATTGGCTGGAGCCTGCTGGACGCCTAGGCGGAGTCCGAACTCCGCATCCGATTGCGTTCTTCCAGAGAGGGGTACCCGTCCGGTGACCCGAGCGCCCGGGGAACCCTGCCCATGCCATCGGTACCTGTCGGCACGGATTCCGAAGCATCCGGTCTTCCCGGCGAATTCCAGGAAAGACTGCCCGAACTTGCCATCAGCCCGCACGACAATTTCGTGACGGCACGCGGCCTGCGGCAACTGCAGGCGCGATTGACGGATGCCGAATCACGCCTGGTCCACCTCGCCTCAGGCTCTGGACTGGAACGCGAATACCTCGAGCGGCACATTCGCTGGCTGCGTTCGCGAGTCGACAGCGCCATTACCATCAACCCGCATGACTCGGCACGGGACCGGGTTGGTTTCGGCGCAACCGTGGAAGTGCTTGAGCAAGGCGATCGGCGCAGCCGCTATCACATCGTCGGCGAAGATGAGGCCGATTCCGATCGCGGCTTGCTCAGTTGGGTCTCGCCATTGGCGCGCGCCCTTGCCGGTGCCAGGGTCGGCGATCGCGTGTCCTGGCGGTGCGCCGATGGAAACTTGGACGTGGATGTCACCGAGATCGACTTCGGGCACGACAGCAGGTCGTCCTGACCGGGCGCTGCCTGCGCACAAATCAGCGCACGCGGCTACTGCCGGCGAAGTGTCACGACCAGGACGTCGCGATAGGCGGGCAACGCGGGGTCGAGCGCTTCAACGGCCGTGACGCCGTGATAGACCCGATGGTCGTCCACCAACGCCGCATCGAAGGCATCAACCAGGGTGAAGTTGCTTTCAAAGCCGCCAGAAGGATTGCCAACCAGGGTCGTGCCGCTACCAATATTGCAGCGCCTCACCAGCAACACCAGTACGTAGTCCACGCCATCGCGATGCATTCCTTCGGGCGTGGGCAGGCCGGGCATGCCCGCCTGCGCCTCGATCCGGAACTGGTGCACTTCCACCTGCCAGCCGATCGAACCTTGGCCGGCAGCGGCAACAAAAACTTCGCGGCAAAAATCCAGGACCGCCAACATTGATCCGCTGGCGCCGATGGCGGGCAGGACCGGCTCGAACCAGCGTTCGATACCACCGTTCAAGGGGTTGTAGTCGATGGCCTGGAAGTGCGGCTGGTGCGGACGGCGCTCGATGTTGCCGTGTACATCAATGGCATAGAGCGCATGGCGACGACGCCGGTAGCGACCCTGGTCGGCCATATAGGTATCCACCGGCAAGCGGTTCCAGCTGTCAGCAAACGTGGGCCAGTCGGCGAGCGAGCCACACGCTTCCAGGCGGGCACGCAGGGCCGCTGCGGGCACGAAAGCGTAGCCTTGGGCGGCCACCACGGCAGCCATGGCGTCATCGTGTATCGGGACAGGTTCGGACAGCGTTTCCATGTCCTGCGACTTTAGCAGTCAGGCAGCCGTTTCGTCCGTTCCGGTGAGTGCTGCACGATCACAAAAAAACGCCCGGCAAGCCGGGCGTTTTCCTGTTTCGGGCAATTGCATTGCTACGATTCGATCAATAGCGATACGGCTGCAGGTTGAGGATCAGCGACAACACGGTACCCAGGATTGCATCGGACCCGTTGTACTGGCGACCGTAGTGGCGACGACCGTAATATCCATCCTCGTAGCCACGCTGGAAGCCCTGGCGGAAGTAGTAGTTGTAGTCGAACTGGCTCACGTACATGCCGCGGTAACCGTAGCTCGCATCCCTGTAGGCAAACGAATCCCGGTAGCTGTAGCGCCAGCGATCGTAGCGGTCGGCCCGGCCGGCACGGATGCCTTCCGCATAACCGTAGTTGATGGCCTGCTGCAACATGTCCGCTGCATAGCGGTTGATGTTGTAGTACCTGCCATCACGCTGGTAGCGATAGCTTGGTGCCGAGTAGAAGTACGGGTCATTGTAATAGTCGTAACGCTGCCAGTCATAACGCTGGTTGTACTGGCGCAGGCGCGAGTAATAATCCTGATGATAGCGATACTGCGAGGTGCGACCCTGGTTCTGCAGCGTGATTGCATCCCGGCGAGTACGATCCTGCGAAGCCCGTTGCTCGCGCTGGTAGCGTTCGGCCTGGTTGCGCTGCTGCTCAATGCGCTGCTGGGTTTCCAGCTTACTACCCCACTGGCCACGACGGCTGCTGTCGCGGTTGCGGTCATCGTCACGGTCACGACGGTCACGCGTAGTATTCGCCTGCTCGCGATCACGAACGGTCTGGTCGGGGGAGTAACGATCCTGTCGGTCGCGTGATCGTTCCTGTTGGTCACGCGCCTGGCGTGCCTTCTGCTCGCGCGCCTGCGCGGCGTCTCGCTGGGCCTGCTGGGCCTGTTGCGACTGCTGCTGGCGATACAGTTCCTGGCGCTCGTCACGGCGGGCTCCGCGATCCTCAGTACGGCTGCGCTGGGCCTGTTCGGCCTGGCGTTGCGCATTGTCTCGCTGGCGGGCCTCGGCCTGGGCGCGACCGCGATTTTCTTCGGCAGCAGCACGAATGGCGTCGCCATTCGCGCGGTTGGCTTCAGCCGCCTGCGCAGCCCTCGCTTCCCGCTTCTCGCGATTCTTGCGGACACCTGCCTGCTCGGACTGGTCTTCCTCGCTGGTCTGCTGATCCCGCGTTGCCTGGGCCTGCGCGTGTGCACTGGACGGTGCACCCAAACCGAACCCGAGCACCGAGCCGATCACTGCGGCCAGAACTATCCGATTGAGAATGGTGGCGTTCATTTGTTTCCTCGTGGTGGTGGGGGCAAGAACAGTCTTGCCACATGTGCAGTACAAGGCACAGGCGCTGAATGCCATATGAGTGCAAAAAACCCGATTGCCTTGCATTCAGCAATGCCTTCGGCGCGCGCCACCGAAACTTAATACTTCCGTATCAGGAAGTTAAGTTCTCGCTCCTTCACTTGCAGGGTCAGTGCCGATACAGGCGATGGACGTCACTGTTGTTCTCGCCCCGCATGAAGCGGCGCTGCATTCAATCCAGGGGAACAGCATGCAAGTACTCAATCGCCAACTCGTCGCGCTGGTCCTTGGAGCCGCCCTCGTTGCGCCTGCTGCCTTTGCCCAGGCCAAGTTGGGCGCGGAAACCAATCCGGGCAATGGCAACTGGTGGCAGAACGCCGATACCAATGGCGATGCCAAACTCAGCGCCACCGAGGCCAACGCCAATGCGGGCCTCGCCTCGCGCTTCGCGACGATCGACGCCAACCAGGACGGCTTCGTCACCAATAACGAGTACCGGGTCTTCTACGCCGCCAACGCCGGCCAGGGTGAACAGCACGCCGTCGCCCATTCGGCCGTGGTTACCCGCGGTGCGTGGGTGACGCTTGACGCGGATGCCGACAGCCGGATCAGCCTGGCTGAAGCTGCCAGCAATACCGACCTGGCTGCGTCGTTCCCGACCATGGACAGCAACAGCGATGGCTTCGTGACACAGGCTGAGTACACCGCTTACGCCAGGATCCACATGTAACAGCAAGTTGGACTGACAGTGGCTGACGATGGTCTCAATCGACCATGGGCAAGTTCAGTCCCTGCTCCCTTGCACAGGCCTTCGCGATCTCGTAGCCAGCATCGGCGTGCCGCATCACGCCGGTGCCAGGGTCGTTCCAGAGCACGCGCGCCAGGCGCCGGTCGGCCGCTTCGGTGCCATCGGCCACGATCACCACGCCGCTGTGCTGGCTGTAGCCCATGCCCACGCCGCCGCCATGGTGCAGGGAAACCCAGGTCGCGCCGCCAGCGACATTGAGCATCGCATTGAGCAAGGGCCAGTCGGACACGGCGTCGGAGCCGTCCAGCATCGCTTCGGTCTCGCGATTGGGCGACGCGACCGAACCGGAATCGAGATGGTCTCGTCCAATCACGATCGGCGCCGACAACTCGCCATCGCGTACCATCTGGTTGAAGGCCAGTGCAAGGCGGTGGCGATCGCCCAGGCCAACCCAGCAGATGCGCGCCGGCAAGCCCTGGAAACTGATGCGCTCGCGCGCCATGTCCAACCAGCGATGCAAGTGCGCATCGTCGGGCAGCAATTGCTTCACCCGCGCGTCGGTCTTGTAGATGTCCTCGGGATCGCCGCTCAGGGCCACCCAACGGAACGGACCCACGCCCCGGCAAAACAGGGGACGCACGTAAGCCGGCACGAAGCCCGGAAAATCAAAGGCATCCTGGCAGCCGACATCCTTTGCCATCTGCCGGATGTTGTTGCCGTAGTCGAAAGTCGGAATGCCCTGGTCGGCGAAATGCAGCATCGCTTCCACGTGTACGCGCATGGAGTGCTTCGCGGCATCGATCACCGATTGCGGGTCGGAACCCTGGCGGTCAAACCATTGTTCCAGCGTCCAACCGGCCGGCAGGTAGCCATGCAGGGGATCGTGCGCCGAGGTTTGGTCGGTGACGGCGTCGGGACGCACGCCGCGTCGCACCAGTTCAGGCAATATCTGAGCCGCGTTGCCCAGCAAGGCCACCGAAATCGCCTTGCCCTCGCTACAGTGGCGTTCGATGCGCGCGAGCGCATCTTCAAGGTCGCTCGCCTGCTCGTCCACGTAGCGGGTCTTCAGGCGCATGTCGATGCGGCTCTGCTGGCATTCGATATTCAGCGAGCATGCGCCCGCCAACGAAGCGGCCAGGGGCTGCGCGCCGCCCATGCCGCCGAGTCCGGCGGTGAGGATCCACTTGCCGCGCAAGTCGCCGTTGTAATGCTGGCGACCCATTTCCACGAAGGTCTCGTAGGTGCCTTGTACGATGCCCTGCGAACCGATGTAGATCCAGCTGCCGGCCGTC
>JBBRXD010000090.1:0-8272 GCA_038248775.1 Lysobacterales bacterium
ACGATCTTGAAATCGCCCAGGTCCGGCGGCGGTGGCTGTGCGGCGGCAACCGAGGAAGCATCCACTCCGGACGCGTCGGCGTCGTTGCCGCCAGCCGTCGCGCTGCCAGCGGCATCGGTCGCCGGGCCCTTCTGGCAAGCCGCCAGCAACGCAGCGACCAGGCAGGCCGCCCACAGATTGGACCAACGCGATGACAGCCGGGGCAAAGTGGTCTTCACTGGCGCGAGGTCCGTGTGTTGCCGGGCATCAGCCAGCCCGGGGTGGCACGGAACGGATTGATGTCCAGCCCGCCGCGTCGAGTGTAGCGCGCATACACCGACAGGCGGGACGGGGCGCAATGCGCGAGGATGTCGACATAAATCCGCTCGACGCAATGCTCGTGGAAGTCGTCGTGCTCGCGATACGACACCAGGTAGCGCAGCAGTCCGTCGCGGCCCAGGCGCGGGCCCTGGTAATGCACTTGCACGCTGGCCCAGTCGGGCTGGCCGGTCACCGGGCAATTGGACTTGAACAGGTGCGAGACCAGGCTCTCCTCCACCACGGCATCAGGATTCACCTGCAGGAAATCGGGTCGCGGCGGGCCGTAGTGGCTGATCTCTATCGGCAGGTCGTCGATGACCTCGCCTTCCAGGTTTTCTATCAGCGCCGATTGTTTTGAGGTGGGCGTGCCAAGCACCACGGAAACCGGCGCGCCCGCCGCCGCCGACAGATCTGCTGCCAACTGCTGGCGCAAGCCATCGCTGTCGGCAACCCGCGTCTGCATATAGCTGTTGAGGTAGAGCTTGAAGCTCTTGGACTCGATGATGTTCGGTGATGTGGCCGGCACGCGGAACTCGGCAAGCGCCACGCGCGGCTTGCCGCGTGCGTCAAGCCAGCTCAGTTCGAACGCGTTCCAGATATCCACGCCGATGAAGGGCAGTGCATCGCCGATGCCGAGCGCTTGCCGTTGCGGCGCGCGCGAAATCGGAAACAGCAGGCCCGGGTCGTAGCTGCCGGAGTAAACAACCGGCTTGCCCAGGCTCGATTCGTTGATCGGGTTCATGCCACTAGTCTGGCACGCGCCCCGATCAGCGGGGCGTGCTGGAGTTCAAGTAATCCAGGCTGATTTGCAGGAGTGTGCGCGTGCCCACGCCGAGTCCGCCTTCGTCAACGGTGAACAAGGGCGAATGATTGGCCGGAGCCGCAGCCGGATCAATGCCCTTGGCGGTGACGCCAACGTACAGGAAGACGGCCGGAACCTGCTGGCCGTACATCGAGAAATCCTCCGATCCGGTGGATAGCGGAATCTCACGGACGTTCTCGGCGCCAACGGCGGTCCTGACGCTGGGCAGGATGCGGGCAAGCAAGGCCGGATCGTTGTAGGTGACCGGATAGCTGACATCACTGGGGATCGTTGTTTCCGCCGTGGCGCCATATGCAGCCGCAGTATTTTCGGCGACGCGACGCAGCTCGGTGAAGACCTGCTCGCGCATGGCCGGGTCGAAGGTGCGGATGGTGCCGATCAATTCGACCTGGTCGGGAATGATGTTGGAACGCAGGCCGCCCTTGATCATGCCGAAGCTGAGCACGACCGGCTGCAAGGCCAGGTTCATGCGCCGGCTGACGATGGTTTGCGCGGTGCCGACCAGGTCGCTGGCGGCAACGATAGGATCAATGCCCAGCCACGGCCGCGCGCCATGGGTCTGCTTGCCCTTCACCACGATCCGGAAGCTGTCGGCAGCGGCCATGAACGGCCCGCTGCGATAGCCCACTTGCCCCACCGTCACCGTGCTATGCACGTGCAGCCCGAACACCGCCTCGGGTTTGAAATCGGCGAACAGGCCTTCGGCGAGCATCTGCCGCGCACCGCCGGTCTCGCCTTCGGGCGCGCCTTCTTCGGCGGGCTGGAAGATCAGCATCACCTCGCCCGGCAAGTCCTTGCGCACCGACACCAGCGCCTCGGCCACGCCCATCAGGATACTGGTGTGCGCGTCATGGCCGCAGGCATGCATCACGCCGACCGTCTCGCCGTTGTAAGTCGCCGTGGCCTTCGAGGCGAACGGCAGGTTTGATCGTTCGGTGACGGGCAAGGCATCCATGTCGGCGCGAAGGGCAATGCGCGGACCGGGCTTGCCGCCCTTGATGATGGCGACCACGCCGGTGTGGGCGATGCCGGTGCGCACCTCCAGCCCCAATGCGCGAAGGTGGTCAGCGACCAGCTTTGAGGTCTTGAATTCGCGATTGCTCAATTCCGGATTGGCGTGGATCTGCCGGCGCCAGGCGATGACGTGCGCATTGACCTGGTCACTGAGTGCCTGCGCGTCAGGCGCCTGCGCATTCGCGCCCATCGGAAGGCACAGGGCAAGCACGAGGGCGGGCGGAATCAGGCGCATGGTTACTCCAAAAAAGTGTAGTGGCAAAAGCCGCCGCAAAAGCCTGGCACGCGGCCTCAGGGGCGATGCTCGCTGGCCAGGTAGTCAGTGCTTTGCATCTCGATCAGGCGCGAACTGGTGCGCTCGAATTCGCGCTTGAGGCGCCTGCCCTGGTACAGCAACAAGGGGTCGGCCGCGGCCGACAGCAACAGGTTCACGTGGCGGTCGTAGAACTCGTCCACCAGGTGCACGAAGCGACGCGCGGCGTCCTCGCGATCAATACCCAGCCGCGGCACGTTCGACAACAGCACGGTGTGGAAACCGCGCGCGATCTCGATGTAGTCAGCGGCCGAGCGCGGGCCTTCGCACAAGTCGGCGAAATCGAACCAGGCAATGCCGTCGGCCTGCATGCGTACCGGGATTTCGCGGTCGTTGATCTGCAGCGCTTCGCGCGTGCGCGGCGAGTGTGCTGCCAGCCGTTCGAAATGATCGGTCAATGCCGCTTCGGCGATATCACCCAGCGGACACAGGTAAGTCGCGGCGCGCTTGAGTTCGCGCAGGCGGTAGTCGTGCGCGCTTTGCAGTTGCCATACCACGCAATGGCTTTGGATCAGCGCGATGCAGGGCAGGAAACTGGCGCGCTGCAAGCCATCCCGATACAGGTCCGATGGCGGAGTGTTGGAAGTGGTGACGAGGGTGACGCCGTGACCGATCAGCTGGTCGAGCAGGCGGCCAAGGATCATCGCATCGCCGATATCACCGACGGAAAATTCATCCAGCACCAGCACGCGCAGGTCCCGGGCCAGGTCGCGTGCGACGATGCTGAGCGTATCGGCGGTATCGGGCAATGCGCGCAGCCGCGCATGCACCTGGCCCATGAAGCGATGGAAATGCCAGCGTTGCCTGGGCACGTCGCCGAGGTTTTCCACCAGCAGGTCGACCAGGAAGGTCTTGCCACGGCCGACCCGACCCCAGAGGTACAGGCCGGGCACGGCGACCGGATCGCGAAAGCGCGAAGTCAGTTTTTCCAGCAAGGAGGGATCTTGCCCGGACTGCAAGGCCTCGTGGATTCGATCGAGCTCCACCAGGGCTGCCGCTTGCGCATCATCGTGTTGCCACTGGCCGCGCGCCACGCCCTGCGCGTATGCCCGGGACGGCAACAGGCCGGCGCTGGCGAAAGTCTCGACGGGTTCGACCCTCGCCACGAGTCCGGTCAGCCCTGCAGCGGCGGCAGGTTCTTGCGCACGCCGTTCTTGATCGCCCCACGCAGGTCCAGCAGCCGGCGATGGAAGAAATGCCCGGTGTCGGGCATGCGCACCAGGGTCTGCGCGGGATTTTGTTTCGCCACCCAGGTGAATACACCGGGCGCGTCGACGATCTCGTCTTTTTCGCCCTGTATTACCAGCCATGGGCACGGTGGCGGCAACACGCCGGTGAAGTCGCGAAGGCCGACCGGTGGTGCGATGGTGATCATCTGCTGCACCGGCAATTGCCGGGCCGCCTGCAGCGCCACCCACGAACCAAAGGAAAATCCGCCCAGCCAAAGTGCATGCCCGGGATGCGCGGCCATCGCCCAGCGCGCCACCGCCAGCAGGTCGAGCACTTCGCCGCGACCATCGTCGAAATTACCCTCGGAATTGCCGGTGCCGCGAAAATTGAAGCGCACGCAGGTCAGGCCCAGCTCGGCCAATGCGCGCGAGGTCATGGTCACGACTTTGTTGTGCATGGTGCCGCCATCGGGTGGGTTGGGATGGCAGACCACCGCGATCGCGGCCCGCGCCTCGGACCGGACCGGCAACTCCACCGCCAGTTCCAGCCGGCCCGCCGGGCCTGGCAACATCAAGCTGCCGGTCGCATCGGGAAACGCGGGCGGGGGCGGGGCAACCGGGCTCATGGCGAGATCATAGCCCGGGCCGGGCGAGGTCGAAGCCAAGCAATATCGGATCGTGGTCCGAGGCGCGCCACGGGTCGCCATCCTGATCGCTTTGGTAACCGAAACTGGGCGATTCGTCAGCGTTGACGTGCCACTCGACGGCGCCACGCAAGCGCGCCGCCAGCGTCGGGGTCAGCAGGGCATGGTCGAGGCGCCCGGTCTGGTTGTCGAAGTTGAAGGAGTAAGGCCGCTCGCTGCGCGCATCGGCAAACGCATCGCGCCAGCCGGCCTTGCGCAACAGCTGCAGCGGGTCTTCAAGCGCATGCGCATTCAAATCGCCCAGAATCAAGCCGAGCTTGCTGCCGCTTCGGGTTGGATCGCCGGCCAGCCAGGCGTCAAGCAAGCGCGCCGACTCCACCCGCGCCGGATTCCAGCAGCTCTGCCCATCGCCCTGGTCGGCCTGTGCGCCACGAGCCTGCTTGTCGTCGCGGCCGCAGCCCTTGGATTTGAAATGGTTGGCAGTGACCACGAACACCGGTCCGCGGCCGGCGCGGAAGGCCTGCGCCATCGGCACGCGTGACAGTCCGGCGAACGGACCGCCGCGCAACAATGCCGCGCGACCCTGCGGCTTTACCTTGCTGCTGCGATAGATCATCGCCACGCGGATGCCGTCATCGCCCGGGCGACCGCCAGCATCCACGAGGCGGAAATCGCGAACCGGCCCGGCCGCATTCAAGGCGGCGACAAATTGCCCCGGCGCCGAGTCCTGGCCGAAACCGTCGTTCTCCACTTCCATCAGAGCCGCGATGTCGGGCTGCAGTGCTTGCACCACCGCGACCAGCTTGCGTTGCTGCTGGGTGTACTGCGCGGGCGTTTGGGCACCGCGCTGGGTCGGAAAACCGGCGCCGCGACCATCGCCGTTGAACAGATTAAGCAGGTTCAGGCTGGCGACGCGCACATCGCCAGGCACCGTGGGCGCTTCGGGGCGCGGCGCCTGGGTGACCTCGAACTTGTCGGTCAATTGCAGGCGGTACTGGCCGCGGCGCTGGTCGAGCACGCCGCTGACGCGGCGCAATACGCTGCCCACGCGCAACGGATGCGCATCGTTGAGCGGCTTGGGCAGGAACCACAGGTTGCGCGGATCCTTGCTGGTGCGATTGTCATCGAGCAACAGCAGGCGACGCGCGTTGTCGAGCCTTATGGCCTGCGCGGGCGCGCCCGGCAACGCAATTTCGGTGGGCTGGAACAAGCGGCCGCCGAAGCTTGCAGCGATCTCGCCATAGCTCGACAGCCCGGCGTTTCCAGTTACGGTGAGGGGTACGGCGATGCGCAACTGCATGCCCTCGTAGCGTTCCCAGTCGTCGGCGTGGCCGGGCGGCTCGGTAATCACGACCGGATCGATCTTCTTTCCGGCACCGATCACTTCGATCACCGCATCATGCAGGGCCGTCAGCGTCGCACCCTTGGCGCCGAGCTCGACAACGCGTCCCGACACGCGCAGGCGATCGCCCAAGCGCAGCGTCGGCTCCGCGTTGTCGGCGTGTTCGATGAAAAGGCCTTCGGCTGTCAGCGGATCGCCATCGTCGCGCTCGGACTGCAAGAAGACGCCTTGCAGGCCCTTCGAGAAATTCCCGACCACCACGCCCTTCACGGTGACCAGCCGGCCGAGTAGCGGACTGGTCGCGCCGCGCCCCTGCACTTCGGCCATCGTCACCATGCCGGGCACCGGTACGTCACGCCCGGCAGCGCCGTTGGCATCGCCCGAGGCGGCCGGATCGGTTGCGGCCTGGCAGGCTGACAGGAAGCTGGCGGCGGCCAGTACGAGCAGGACGAGCGGCGACTTCGAAACCATTCCACGACCTCCAGAGACGACAACGCCGCCCGGAGGCGGCGCTGGCAGGCAAGAACCGGGGATCTTACTTGAGTTGGGTCAGCATCCAGTCAACGCTGGCCTTGACCTGGTCGTCCGACAGCGCCGGGTTACCGCCGCGCGCGGGCATGATGCCTGCCGCGCCGGCGTAGCCATTGATGGCGTGCAGGTGCAGGGTGTCGGCACCTTGGGCGATACGCGCGCCCCAAGCAGATTTTTGAAGCATCGGTGCGCCGGCAACGCCGCCGGTATGGCAGCCGGTGCAGAGCGCGGCGTAGATCGTCGCGCCATCCAGCGAACCGCCGTAGGCAACCTGGCCCTTGGCGGCATCAGCCGCTGCCTGCGCGGCAGCAGCCTGCGCGGCAGCGCCCGTGGCGCCGGCAAATACCGCGCCCATGGGCTGGATGCGGGACAGGGTCGCGGCTTCCGCGGCGGGATTGGGTTCGGGCAGCTTGAGCCCGTTGATGTAGGCGCCCAGCAGGATCAGCGCGATGGTGATGCCCACCAACAGGCCAATGACCTGGGAGAAGTGCTTGAGGAAAACGAGGTCGTGGTTGCGCACGTGGGTCCGGTGCGGGCCGCAGCCCGAATGAAGTCAAGGCGGCAATTATATCGGTCTGGCCCTGCCCAGCGAAAGCGCCAGCCGCTTGACCGCGGGCAGGACTTGCGGGGTAATCGGGGAATGCCCGCCCCTTCGCCTCCGGATCGCGTGATCGACGCGCCGCGCCTGTCGGCCGCCCAGGCCGCAGGTTTGGCTGCGCTTCGTGACAGCGGCCTCTTGCTCGCCCTGCTCTACAGCCTGTCCTGGATAGGGCTGGGCTCGATCTCGCACCTGCTCTGGTTCCTGCCGGCCGGCCTGCGCCTGGGCGCCCTGTGGCTGACCCCTTCGCGGCGCTGGCACTGGCTGGCGCTGGGCGAATGGGCCGCCCTTGCCTACACGGCAAGTCGTGGCGACTGGGCGGTGCTGGACACGCGCTTCCTGGCAGTGAGCGTCTGTCCGTGGCTGATCTACGCACTGGTAGTGCGCGGCGTACGCGGAAGCGAGCCTCCGGCGCAAATCGACGACCCGCGCGGAATGCTCAGTTTGCTGGGCGCCGGCCTGGTCGGCGCGGCGTTGGTGTCACCGGTGCTGCAGCAGTTCATCATTGGCGACACGGGTCGACTGGACGGCGCGGCCGGCCTGTTCGCTTTCCTCTATGGCGACTTCATCGGGCAACTGGTGCTGGCACCCTTGCTCGTCCTGCTGGCCCATCAGGTTTCCCGGCAACGGCTGCGCGCCACCCTTTGGGTTGACGTGGCACTGCAACTGCTACTGTCGCTGTCGGTGTTCTGGCTGGTGCGCGCCCGCGCTGACCTGGCGCCGTATGTCCTGTTGCTCGCCTTCGCGCCAATCTTTTTCGTCGCCTTTCGCCAGGGCTGGGAGGGCGCTGCAGTATCGGTGGCGCTGGTTGGCGTCTTGATCGAAGTCCTCACCGAAATGGGCATGGTGCCAGTCGATATTCGCGTGCTGCAGTTGGCGCTGGCGGTGGTCGGTGGTGGCGGACTGGTGCTGGGTGCCGCCAGCAGCGAGTTGCGGCGCAGCCACGAACGCCTGGCGAAGCGCCACCGCGAACTGGGCGCGATGAACCGGGCCCTGGGTGGTGCCGCGAACGAGCTGCGCAACGTCAGCCAGCGATTGGTGCGGCTGGAGGAACAGGGCCAGCGCGAACTCGCCGGGGAACTCGATTACGAACTGGGCCGATCCATCCATGCGCTGAGCACGCGCATCAGCCTGGCCTTCCGCGACGTACGCGACGAAAACATGTTGCGCCTGCTCGAATCGATGCGCGAACAGGTGCGCGAGATGCAGGAAAGCTTGCGTCGCGTGCTGCGCCAGCTGCGACCGCAAGCCCTGGACACCCTCGGCCTGCGCGAGGCAATGGCATTCGGG
The DNA here is from genome assembly GCA_038248775.1 of Lysobacterales bacterium. Taxonomy (GTDB): domain Bacteria; phylum Pseudomonadota; class Gammaproteobacteria; order Xanthomonadales; family Xanthomonadaceae; genus Arenimonas. The sequence continues at coordinate 8,025 of JBBRXD010000090.1, forward strand.
CCGCTGCGCGACATGGCCGAGGACGCGGGCATCCATTACGAAACCGCGTTCGGCGGCCGGGTGGAAGCACTGAACGATGACACCCAGACCACGGTGTACCGGATCTGCCAGGCCGCCGTGCGCGATGCCAGCCGCAGCGAGTCGATTCGGCGCCTGCTGCTGCGCGTGGACGTGTTGCCCGGCAGCGACGATCGGCTGCAGGTGCAGATGCAGATCGATATCGAGGCTACGCCGTTCCTGGATTTCCC
>JBBRXD010000091.1:0-8201 GCA_038248775.1 Lysobacterales bacterium
GCCTTCCTCAAGAAGGACATGGATGAAGGCTATGCCGAGTGCAGCGACCGCGTGTTCGCGCATTTCCTGGATGGCCTGGTCGTCCACTTCCGTGGCAAGGACCCGGGCCAGCCGCAGCGCACTGTGGAAAAACGCATCACCAACAACGTGGTACTGAAGAAACTGCGGGTCGCCTTCGAGATGAAGGACCTGGACATGCATCGCGCCTTCGAGGACGCGGGCTTTCCATTGTCGAAGCCGGAACTGTCGGCCCTGTTCCGCCAGCCCGACCACAAGCACTTCCGTGCCTGCGGCGACCAGATCCTGCGCAATTTCCTCAAGGGCCTGACCCTGCGCATGCGCGGGGCCTGAGCGACTGCCCCGTCGCTACCGGAACAAGGGCACGCAGGCAGCCGCGATGCTTTCGACGTGCCGGTGGTCGGTGCCGCAACACCCACCCATCACGTTAAGCCGCGGCATCCGGCGTGTCAGGCTTGCGTACTCGGCACCCAGCTCAGCGGGATCACCGATATCTAGCTCGACCGAGTCATTCAATTGGGCATGGCTCTTGCGCGACGCGTTGGCGCGCAGTTGATCATGTAGTAGCTCGGGTACGCATCGGTCGCTTCATCCACTTCCATGATCGCCGAGCGCAGGCTTTGCCCGGTGGGCAGGTGGCCGTCCGTTTCGACCGTGAAGGAAATCGCCACCGGAACCTGCATCAACTTGGCGGTGTGGGCGAAGACCTCGATTTGCGCCAGGTGATAGTCACGCGCCTGGTCGTTCGCTCGAGCAGCGCGAACGCGACGACCATACTGTAAGGCCATTGCTGAAGCGCGCGAATTCCACCTGGCATTCCTCGTCCTGCACCGGTAACGGTGGCGGCACGCCCAGAACGCGGCTGAGTGCCTGCTTGGACTGCGCGGCGGCGGGCTTTGCTGGCTCGACTACCTGCGTGGCAGCCGGAGGCGCGGGCTGCGCACTGTCCCTGCCGCTTCGATCAGTGCAGGCCGTGCCCGGCAAAAGCAGGGCAAGCGACACCAGGCAGGCAATCGAGTGCTTGCGTGTGTTCGGCATGTGCTGCCGATTCTACTTCGCTCCCGGCACCAGCATCGGCACTTCCTGCCGGTAGCGTTCATAACGCTCGCCCAACTGGCGCACCAGGTCCTTCTCCTCGAGCTGGATTGCAATCAGGATGTAGGCAGTCATCGCGGTGGCGAACAGCAACTTGCCAACAGTCATCGTCGGCGTGCCCCAGAAAGCCAGGATGAAACCCGCATACAGCGGATGGCGGATCAGCCGATAGAACAATGGCGTAACGAAGCGCGAGGGCTCGGCCGAGCGCCCCACGAACTGGCGCCACACCTGCTTGAGTCCGAACAGGTCGAAGTGATCGATCAGGAACGTGGAAAGCAGGACGATTGCAAAACCAAGCGCGAATATCGTCCATCCAAGCGCAACGCCCGTCATCGAGTCCGCCGACCAGAGCACACCGGGGATGGGTCGCCACTGCCAGAACATCAGCATCAGCACCAGGCTGGCCAGCAGCACATACACGCTGCGCTCGGCCGAGACAGGCAGTTTCTGTTTCAGCCACGCCTTGAAGCCAAGGCGCGCCATCACGCTGTGCTGCAGGCCGAACAGGGCGATCAGGGCCAGGTCGATAGCGACCGCCGCGCCCAGAGGTCCGGCCTCGCGCCCGACATCGATGGAATGCGGCACCAGCGCGGGCAAGGCCGGCAGCCATTGCGCCAGCGCCGTGGCCTGCAGGTTGCCGACGAAAGCAATCAGGTACAGGAAAGTTCCGAAGAACACGGCGTAAACAACGACGCCAAACAACAGGATGGAAAACTGTTTCATCACCGGGCCCCGAATTCCAAGTCCAACCTAAGCTACGCGGCGCCCGCGCGGGGACAATGGGGCATTGGAATCAATTTCGAGCCAGTCAGCAAATCATCCGGGACATTTGTCCCGGCCCGATCACTATGTTCCGGATTTGACTGGCCGGATCTTGACGATCGCCTGGGCTCGGTTGGCGACGCCCAGCTTCCTGTAAACGCTGGACAGGTGGTTACGCACGGTCTTTTCACTGAGGAAAGCCCGGTCCGCAATCTCGGCATTGGTCAGGCCGCCGCCCAAAAATCCAAGGATCTGTCGCTCGCGCGGGGTCAGCAACGCCTCCTCGGCCGACCGGCCACGGGACCGTCCAGTCCGGTGAATTCAAGCACTGCGCGCTGGAATTCCCGCCACGCCGGCTCGTGTGCCAGCAATACGTGGTTATGCGAATCGAGCTCGACGAAATCGGCGCCGGGAATGCTCGATGCGAGCGTCCTGCCTTCCGAAAACGGCACCACTTCATCCTGTCGTGCGTGGATGACCAGCGTCGGCACGCGCACCTGGCCCAACAGGTCGGTGATGTCGGCATGGGCGCGGACTTCAATCAGGCGCAATGCCATCTCGGGCGAAACGGTTTGGCGGCAAAGGTCGTTGAACCAGTCCAATTGCTCGTGCGTTCCGCCGGGGACGAAACGGGCTGTAAAGGCTTGTCGGAACACCGGATTGTTATTGCCCCAACCCAGCCTCGCCATTTCAAGGACGGCGCGATAGTGTTGCGCCTGCTCGTCGCCGCGCATTGCCCAACCCTTTGCGTAGCCACCGTAAAGGATCAGGCGCGCTACCCGCTCGGGATACTTGACGGCATAGCGGATCGCCGCGCAGGCGCCTTGTGAAACTCCCAGCAGGATCTTCGGCTTGTCGATGCCGGCGGCATCGATTACGCACTCCAGGTCCACCAGCCAGTTTTTTTCGGACACGTCGTCCACTTGCCAATCGGACATTCCGCAACCGCGTTCGTCGAAGCGGATGAAATCGAAATTGCCCGACAGGAATTCCAGCCAGTGTCGCCAGATCGGACTTTCCAGGTCGTATTGCAGGTGCGACAGCCAGTTCGACGCCTTGACCAACACCGGGCCGGACCCGGTCCTGGCCCATGCCAGGCGCACGTTGTCGGGTGAGGTGGCGATATGGACTCGCTGGCGCATGGCGATAATTCAAGGGTCCTGGCGGCAGTTCGCGGATTCGCCACGCAGTTTGCACTACCCTGCAAACCCGTGCTTGCGGCAAAAGACCAGCTCGATCACCAGGTCATCGAAGGCAAGGGATGTGTCGTTGTTGGCGGACATGGGGTTCGGGACAGGGAGTTGCGATCGACGTACACGATTATCGGGCTGAAATGGGGACAACTTTCCAGGACTTGCGCGATACTCCGCACATGAACACTCTCCTCCTGAGCCTCGGCCTGATCGCCTTCGCGGCGCACGCCGGCGCAGCCGACCCGGCCGAATTCACACCATCGACCCGCGACAGCGAGGCCATGGCCGCCGACGACGCCGATCACGTCCACTGCGACAACTGCGATGGCTGGAACCAGTCGCAGCCACCGTTCAATATTTTCGGCAATACCTGGTACGTGGGCACGAGTGGACTGTCATCGATCCTGATCACCGGCAGTGCCGGCCATGTGCTGCTGGACGGTGCCCTGCCCCAGTCGGCGGCGCAAATCCAGGCAAACATCGAGGCACTGGGTTTCCGAATGGAGGATGTGAAGCTCATCCTCAACTCCCACGAGCACTGGGACCACGCGGGCGGCATAGCCGCGTTGCAACGCGCCAGCGGCGCCAGGGTCGCCGCGAGTCCGGCGGCGGCCCGGGTGCTGCGGCAGGGCACGGCCGGCAGCGATGATCCACAATTCGATCCCGTCTCACCGGTACACATTCCGAAAGTGGCTGAGGTGACAGAGGTTTCAGATTTGCAAACCGTCAGCGTCGGCGAGATCACCATCACCGCGCACGCGACGCAGGGGCATACGCCCGGCAGCACCACCTGGAGCTGGACGTCCTGCGAGGCGAATGAATGTAGAAATGTGGTTTACGCCGACAGTCTGAATCCGGTATCGCTGGGCGACTTCCGTTTCAGCGGCGGCGATGGGCGGCCGGATACTTCAGGACAATTCGCCGCCAGCATCGCCAGCGTCGCCGCCCTGCCCTGCGACATCGTGTTGTCGGTACATCCAGGGATGACCGATACATTTGAAAAGCTGGCGGCACGAACCGCCAGCAAGAATACGTTTGTCGATCCAACGGCCTGCGCAACTTATGCCGACGCTGCCAAACAACGGCTGCGCACGCGGCTGGGCGAGGAGGGCCAGCCTGAGGCTGGCCCGGCAGGCAAGTAGCGCTACAGCACCTTGCGACCGCTGATCAGGCGCACGACAACCACGATTACGGCAATCACGAGCAGGATATGGATGAGCCCGCCGCCGACTGACGTCAGCATGCCGAGCAGCCAAAGGATCAAGAGTATGGCAACGATGGTGTACAGCATGTGGTCTCTCCGGTGCGGGTAGGTAACGAATGTCTGTTCAGCATAAACGTGCAAGATGAACGGCTAAACAATGCGGCCCGCGGATCGGTGTGTTTCCAGTACGCCGGATGAACAAGACTCAAATAAGCACGATCGATTTCGCCGAGCATGGCAGCCTTCACCCGGCAACGCGTTGCCCGGTTTGCGCCATTCGTCCAGGCGAATCGTCGGCAGCACGGGCAAGCAACAGGGTCTGGGTCGGGTACGCAAACTCGATGCGACGCCGCTGGAACTCCCGGAAAATCGCCAGGTTGATCGCCTGGCGCACATCCATATGCTCTGCGTAGTCCGGCGACAGAACGAAGTACACGCATTCGAAATCGAGCGAATAGGCGCCGAAACTCGCGAAATGGCAGCGATCAAATCGGGTGCCGTCCTGCGCTTCCACGATGTTGCGCACCAACCCGGGCACCGCCTCCAGTTGTTCTGCGCTGGTCCCGTAGGCCAGGTTGAGTGAAAAGTCGTTGCGCCGCTCCTGCATGCGTCCGAAATTGCGCACCCGACTTCCGAGCAAGTCCGAGTTGGACACGATTACCTGTTCGCCGGACAAGCTGCGCAATCGGGTGCTCTTGATGCCGATGCTCTCCACCGTACCTACCACCTCGCCTACCGCCAGGAAGTCGCCCACCACGAACGGCTGGTCCAACGCGATCGCCAGTGAGGCAAACAGATCGCCGAGAATGTTCTGCAGCGCGAGCGCCACTGCTATGCCGCCGATGCCAAGGCCGGCGACCAGCGCCGTGATGTTGACGCCAAGATTGTCCAGCGCAAGCAGCAGCACCAGCACCCAGATCAGGACCCGTACCACCAGGCCGATCACGCACCTTCAAGTACGCGTGATGGAAACTTCGCTGCACATATATTTCGGCTACCGTTGGCAGCCCGTATTTTCTGCATACAGCATATAGATTGTTGATATTTCAGATGCGAATAAAATGTTATACGAGGTTATCGGTGCCAGGCGCCTAGACAATCGTGAAAATCACGTAAGCAACGTAGCAGGCCAGCAGCACCACGCCTTCCCATCGATTCAGAATCCTGCCCCGCCGCATCAGGGGATAGATCGCCAGTGCGCTAGCCACGAGCACGCCCAGGTCAATCGGTCGCAGGCCCGCGCTGGAGATCGGCCGGATCATCGCGACCACGCCCAACACCAGCAGGATGTTGAGGATGTTCGATCCAAGGACGTTGCCGAATGCGACATCCGCGTCGTTGCGCAGCGCAGCGACAACCGACGTGGCCAGCTCGGGCAGACTGGTGCCTATGGCAATCACGGTGATGCCGATGGCTACCTGGCTCATGCCGATCGCCTGCGCAACTACCACCGCACCAGAGACCAGGACATTGGCACCGACCAGCAGCCCCGCGAACCCAGCCGCTATCAAGGCGGCGGACCGCACAGAGTCCGGCCGCGGCTTGGGAAACCGCTGGGCGAACTCCGCAGCGACCTCCCGGTTGCGATCCCGGCGCGCAGCCCGATAGGTCGCGACGATATAGATGATCGCACCGGCTACCATCAGCGCACCCTCCGCGCGGCTCAGCATGCCGTCCCATAGCAGCGCGACCAGCAACAGGGTGACCAGGATCATCACTGGCACCTCTCGCAGCAATAGTGCCGAGCGCACGTGCAGCGGTCGTACGAGGGCGGCGAAGCCCAGGATTAGCGCCAGGTTGCAGATATTCGATCCGACGATGTTGCCCAGGGCGAGATCGCTATTGCCGGTCATCGCCGCCTGCACGCTGACGATCATTTCAGGACTTCCCGTGCCCAGGGCGACTACCGTCAAGCCGACGACCAGCGGCGTGATGCCCATGCGCAAGGCGATACTGCTGCTGCCTCGCACCAGTCCGTGGGCGCCCAAGGCGAGCAGGATCAGGCCCGCAAGAATGCTGATCGAAGCTAAAACCATGCCTGTCCCCGCCTTGTACCCGGTGGGATTGTAGCCGGGGCGGGCAGACGACTTGATTCCAGTCAATATCAACCTGCGGAAACGGGTGTCTAATCCAGACCACACCCGGACAAGGAAGCGCCAACATGGATCGCACAAAAGGCAAAGTCTGCATCATCACCGGGGCGGCACTGGGCATTGGGCGCGCATGCGCGCTGCGCCTGGTGGCCGAGGGCGCAAGCATCGCAGTGTTCGACATTATTGACGATGCGGGTGCGCGACTGGTTGAAGAATTGAACGCGATGCAGACCGCCGGGAAGCCGGCCCGGTACTGGCACGTCGATGTCGCCAGCGAGGCCACCGTGCAAGCAGCGGTGAATGAAGTGGCCGACCATTTCGGCGCAGTGCATGTGCTGGTGAACAACGCCGGCATTGCTGGCGTGAACAAGCCGACGCACGAAGTGACCGAAGCCGAATGGGACCGCGTGCAATCGGTAAACGTGAAGGGTGTTTTTTTCTGCACCAAGCATGCCATCCCGCACCTCAAACGCGCGGGCGGCGGCAGCATCGTCAACCTGTCGTCCATCTACGGACTGATCGGCGCGCCCGATTTGCCGCCCTACCACGCCTCGAAAGGCGCGGTCAGGCTGATGAGCAAGACCGACGCGCTGATCTACGCGGCCGACAAAATCCGCGTCAACTCCGTGCACCCCGGCTTCATCTGGACGCCCCTGGTCGAGCACCACCTGGCTGACAGCGGCGCAACCGACCTCGATGCAGCGCGGGCGGAAGTTGGCAAATTGCATGCTCTTGGACACATGGGCGAGCCCGACGATATCGCCTGGGGCGTGGTGTACCTGGCATCGGATGAATCGAAATTCATCACCGGCTCGGAGCTGGTGATTGATGGTGGGTATACGGCTCGCTAGCGTTCCGGCCTTATCCGCGCCACGTCCGCATTCAGGCTGGCGTTTTGCAGACCCGCAGGAAAGGTGGCCCGACTGGCGTAGACAAGCCTGATGAAGTTGATCGTGGATTCCATGGGTAGTCCGATCGTGTGCGGCAATTGCCTGCCGGAAGATTAGGCGAGCGTGCGTATACGTCGCGTCAGTTCAAGTCCGCTCGTCGATTATCACGAACCTGTCACGAAGCCAGGATTTAATGCTGATTGCGCTTGCACGACAACCTGAAGGCCACGCTTGAAAATCCTGATCGTCACCGACGCCTGGGAGCCGCAGGTAAACGGCGTGGTGCGCACCCTCAAGTCGACCCGTCGCGAACTTCAGAAGATGGGACATGAGGTCGAGCTGCTGACGCCGCTCGAGTTCAGGACCGTTCCCTGCCCGGTAGCTGCCTATCCGGTCACCGGGCCGGTCGATGTGATCGGCGATTCGCCTGCCGGTGCATTGGATGAAGACCTGCGCGCCGCAGCGATGCGCGCCCTCATGATTGATCGCTCCGCAGCGCGTCGGCACGCCGAACTGTTTTCGTGGGAAGCCTGCACGCGCCAGTTCCTGGGCCACCTGCATCCGTTTGACGTGTACACCAACGCGCAGGCCAGCGTCGATGGGCAAGCGCCGTGACTGTGGACGACGGTGGTGACGTCGAGAGTCCATACAAAAGTCTCGGCGGACCCGGGCGCATCTGGAACGCACTCAAATACTCGATGCGCGGGCTGTTGCACGCCTTGCGGGTCGAAAGTGCATTCCGCCAGGAGCTGATCGCCGCCGCCGTGCTCATTCCGACCGCAATTGCATTGGCCTTGCCGGGGATGGAAACCGTGGCGCTGATCGGCTCGGTCATGCTGGTGCTGATCGTGGAACTGGTGAACTCGAGCATCGAGGCCGCCATCGATCGAATCTCGTTCGACCACCATCGCCTGTCCGGTCGTGCCAAGGACCTTGGCAGCGC
>JBBRXD010000092.1:0-8105 GCA_038248775.1 Lysobacterales bacterium
AGCCCTGCGGACCGAGCCCCGCCGCCTTGATCAACAAGGCGAGCAGCGGCAACAGCACGATCAGCCCCAGCCAGCCCAAGGTGATGCCAAGCGTCAGGCCGAACCCCGGCAAGGGTCCGGCCTGGCGCCAACGGCGGGCGAGGGCGAAGCTCATCGCCGGGGCTGGTAGATCTGGTCGAACAAGCCGCCATCGGCGAAGTGCACGGCTTGCGCGTTCTTCCAGCCTTTGAAGGCCTTGTCGATGGTGACGGTAGTTATGGTGGCAAATTGCGCGAGATCGGCAGCGGGTACGAGGTCAGGACGCGATGGCCGAAAGTAGTACTTGGCCGCCAGTTGCTGGCCCCGTGCGCTGTACAGGAATTGCAGGTAGGCGTCAGCCACTTTGCGCGTGCCATGGCGATCGACGTTCTTGTCCACCAGCGCCACCGGCGGTTCGGCCAGGATGCTGATGCTGGGGATGATGATCTGCAGGTCGCGGCCGCCCGGTTCGCCGCGGGCGAGGTGCGCTTCGTTTTCCCAGGCAATCAGCACATCGCCAATGCCCCGGTTGACGAAGGTGGTGGTCGAGCCACGCGCGCCGGTGTCGAGCACTGGCACGTTCTTGAACAATTTCGACATGAAGTCCTTGGTCTTGGCCAGGTCGCCGCCGCTGAGCTTGGCGGCATAGGTCCACGCGGCCAGGTAATTCCAGCGTGCGCCGCCGGAAGTTTTTGGATTCGGCGTGATAACCGAGACGCCCGGGCGAACGAGGTCGCCCCAGTCCCTGATGTTTTCCGGATTGCCCTTGCGCACCAGCAGCACGATGGTCGATCGATACGGCGCGCTGTTGTTGGGCAAGCGCGATTGCCAGTTGGCGGGCAACAAGCCGGCCTTGCTGGCGATGGAGTCGATGTCTGCGGCCAGGGCCAGGGTGACGACATCGGCATCGAGTCCGTCTATCACCGCGCGCGCCTGCTTGCCCGAGCCGCCGTGCGAGGTATTTACGCGCACCGAACCACCGGTCTTCGTCTTCCAGTCGGCTGCAAACTCCGCGTTGACCGCCTGGAACAGTTCGCGAGTCGGGTCATACGACACATTCAACAACTCTGCGCTGTTGGCGTTGGTCGGGCCCGCACCAAGCAGGGCCGCAACGGAGATAAGTAAAAGGTAGCGATTCATGGCTGCAGGTTCTCTGATGCTTCGTTATCAAAATGATAAGCAGGTCTGTGGACCGCGGAGGTGGCAAGCGCAGGAACTGCTTGCTGCCCAGCCAGTTGTTGCAGGCTGCATTGGTCGATGACCGAGGCCATTGCATCGCGCACGTCACCCATCAACAAGCGCAACGCGCAGCCATCGGGGTCGGCACAATCGGTGCAGGGCTGGTAGGCGGTGATGCTGGCGCAGCGGATCGGGGCAATTGGGCCGTCGATGACGCGGATGATCTCGCCGACCATGATTTGTCCGGCTGGGCGGGCCAGGCTGTGGCCTCCATCGGTGCCGCGGCGACTGCTGACCAGGCTGGCCTTCTTCAGCTCAACCAGGATGGTTTCGAGGAATTTTTCCGGCACGGCTGCCTGCTGCGCGATGACGCGTGCCCGCAGCTGGTCAGGCTGGGCCTGGGCCAGCACGCTCATCGCGCGGAGTGCGTATTTGGCTTTGCGAGAAAGCATGTTCGACGGCACCGGTGTTAAATCACACCGTCTTTATAGGATATGGCTATCAGGCCTGTCCACAGACCTTTTGGCCTTGATTCATGTCAGAAAGGCATAAGCGATTGCGGCGACGGCGACGACCGCCAGGGCTGGCAGAGCGAGTTTGAAATCGGCCGAAGACGGCAGGCTGGCCGAGACCAGGGCGGCTGCAATCCAGGCGTGGACGAAATACAGTGCACCCGCCGCGGGGGCCAGCAGCGTCGCAGCCCACCACAGCGCCAGCGGCATCAACGCAAACGGGGCCAGCGCGATTGGCAGCGCCCGCGCCATCCCTGCGCGAAAGCTTACCGAGCCCAGGCGCCAGCCGTGCAGCGTGCGCTGCGGCACCAGTGACGGAAAGTCCGGCTTGGCCAACAGCAGCAGGGCTACCAGGTAGTGCGCCAGTTCGTGCGCGAAGGTACCGGGCAATGCGATCGCTGCGTAGGCCCACATGCCCAGCCGACTGGCCAGGCGCATCAGCGCGAGCATGGCGACAACGACCCATAAATCGCCGGTCGACAGCACGGATAGTTGCGTGCCAATCCACGAGGGCAGCGCGGGTGGGACCATCAGTCGGCCGGCACCGTGCGCGACTTCGCCCACTCGCGAAGCGACTCCACCTGCTCGGCCATCAGCACCGACAGCGGACGGGTGCCGCGGATTTCGCCCAGCAACCGGGTTTCATCAACGATCAGTTTGTCGGCATGCGCGGCATAGAGCGCGCTGACGATGGCCTGTTCGATCTCGGCCCCGGAAAATCCCGCGCTGGCTTCCGACAGCGCGCCGAGCGAGAACGTGCTCCAGTCCACGCGGCGCTTTTCCAGGTGCAGGCGGAAGATCTCGGCGCGCGCGCCGTCGTCGGGCAGGTCAACGAAGAAGATTTCGTCGAAGCGACCCTTGCGCAACAGCTCCGGCGGCAATTCCTGCACGGCATTGGCGGTGGCGACCAGAAAGACACGCGACTTGCGCTCGGCCATCCAGGTCAGGAAGTAACCGAGCACGCGCCGTGAGACGCCGCCGTCCTCGCTGCCGGTGGAAGCTGACAAACCTTTTTCCAGCTCGTCTATCCACAGCACGCAAGGCTGCAATTGCTCGGCCGAGGCCAACGCATCGCGCAGGTTTTTTTCGGTCTCGCCGTGGAATTTGTTGTACAGGGTGCCGAAGTCCAGGCGCACCAAGGGCACGTTGAAGGCGCCGGCCACGGCCTTGGCGGCAAGGCTCTTGCCGCAACCCTGCACGCCCAGCAGCAGGATGCCCTTCGGCGGATCCAGCCCGACCGGCAGCTCGCCGCTGGCGAACACTTCGCGGCGGTGGCCGAGCCATTTCTTCAATCGGTCCAGGCCGGCCACATCGGAAAAACGCGCAGTGTCGTATTCGAAATGCAGGTGGCCGCTCTTGTTCAACAATTCAAACTTGAGCTTGGCCAACTCGGGCACGTCGGCGGGGCCGATCGCGCCATCGGCGAAGATCAGGTGGCGGGCGATACGGCGTGCCTCGCTCAGCGACAGGCCGCGCAGGTTGCGCACGAGCACTGCCAGCACGTCCTTGTCGATCTCGACGCGGCGGCCGCCGTGTTCCTTCTGGTACAGGCCGGCCTCGTCCTTCACCATTTTCAGCAGTGCGTTTTCATCCGGTAGCTGAAGCTCGAAGCGCACGGCCAGGGCTTCCAGTTCCGGTGCCAGCTCGATCTTGTTGCCGACCAACACGATGGTGTGGTCCAAGCTGCCGCGGCGGTCGAGGATTTCGCGCAGCATGCGTTGCGTGCTGGCATAGCCCAGGTAAGGCATGACGTCGAGCAGCAGGTAGATACCGCGCTGGTCGTGGCCCTTGATGGCCAGCAACGTGGTGGTGATGTCGGGCGCGGTTTCGGGCGGATCTTCCCGGTCCATGTCGACCCGGCGCATACCTTCGGTGATGGACCAGCGGTACAGCGCGCGCCAGACATTGGCCAGCACGTGGCGGAACAGGTCCACCACGCGCGCTTCGTCGGGGGTTTCGATGACGATCAGCGGGGTGTTGGAACGGACCAGGGACGAGAGGTCTTGCAGTTCGCTCATGCGGATCGGGTGGGTTTGGGTGGGGAGGCAACGATAGCGCAAGCCGGGGCATCGCGGCCAAGGCCGCTCCCACAGGTATCGCGGCCGAGGCCGCTCCCACAAGGCCGCTCCCACACACATAGACAGGTTCAGGGTTGCAGGTATTTGGCGATGGCCAGGCCGGCGTCGCGGCCGTCGTGGACGGCGGTTACCACGAGGTCCGCGCCGCGGACGTTGTCGCCGCCGGCGAAGACTTTCGGGTTCGAGGTCTGGTACGGAAGGCCCGCCTGAAGACGCACCCGGCCATTGGACTCGAGATTCACGCCCAGCGGTTCGAACCACGGTGCGGGGCTGGCGCGGAAACCGAAGGCCAGCAGCACTACATCGCCTTCGACGAAGGCTTCGGTGCCGGCCAGCGGTCCGGTGCCCTGCACGCGCACGCCGGCCACGCGCTTCTTGCCTTCCACCGCGACCGGTTGGCGATGGAAGACGAATTGCACGCCTTCGTCGCGCGCGTTTTTCACCTCGCGGCGCGAGCCGGGCATGTCGGTTTCGCTGCGGCGATAGACACAGGTCACGCTGGCCGCGCCAAGGCGGATGGAAGAGCGCACGCAATCCATCGCGGTATCTCCGCCGCCCAGTACCAGCACGCGCTTGCCCTTGAGGTCGGGCATGGCATCTGCAGGCTTGGCCGGGTTACTCGTGCCCAGCACGCGACGCGCGTTGGCAACCAGGAAGGGCAATGCTTGCATCGCGCCAGGCATGTCGCGTCCGGGCAGGTCGCCGTGAACGGCCTGGGTGGCGCCGGTGCCAAGAAAGATCGCATCATGTTCCGCTTCCAGCAGTTCAATCGAGATGTCGCTGCCGATCTCCACGCCCAGGTGGAACTGCACGCCCATCGCCTCCAGCACGCTGCGGCGCAGGGCGACAACGTCCTTCTCGAGCTTGAAGGGTGGGATGCCGAAGGTCAGCAGGCCACCGATCTGTTCGTGGCGATCGTAGACATGCGCCTCGATGCCGGCGCGGGCGAGGCGGTCCGCGCACGCCAGGCCGGCAGGACCAGCACCAATGATCGCAACGCGCTTGCCAGTGGCGCGCACCTGCGAAAGATCCGGACGCCAGCCCTGGGCAAATGCCGTATCGACGATGTATTTCTCGATGGAACCAATGGTGACCGATTCAAAACCGGTATTGAGCGTGCAGGCGCCTTCGCACAGGCGATCCTGCGGACAGACGCGGCCACAGATCTCGGGCAGCGGATTGGTTTCATGCGCCAGTTCAGCGGCTTCGAACAAACGGCCTTCGCGCAGCAGGGTCAGCCAGTTCGGAATGTAGTTGTGTACCGGGCACTTCCACTCGCAGTAGGGATTGCCGCAATCGAGGCAACGCGCCGATTGCTCGATCGCCTGCGGCGCCTCGTACTGGCCGTAGATCTCCTTCCAGCCCAGGATGCGGATGGGCACGTCGAGCTCGCGCGGCATCCGTCGTGGAACATCGATGAACTGGAAGGGCTTGAGCTTCATGCGGCGCGCCGCAGTGCATCGACCAGCGATTCAAGGCTGGCGGCTTTGGGCTTGACCAGCCAGAAGCGGCCGGCCACATCGCGGAAATCTTCAAGCAGGCGCTGGCCGTGCACGCTGCCGGTGAGCTCGACCTGCTTGCGGATCAACTCGCGCACGTGCTGGTGATGGTTTTCCATACCTTCGGGCGTAATGCGCAATACATCGATCAACTCGTGGTTGTAGCGGTCGACGAAATCGCGGTCGAGGTCGAGCACGTAGGCGATGCCGCCGGTCAGGCCAGCGCCAAAATTCAGGCCGGTGCGGCCGAGCACCACCACGATGCCGCCGGTCATGTATTCGCAGCCATGGTCGCCACAGCCTTCCACCACCGCAGTCGCGCCGGAATTGCGCACCGCGAAGCGCTCGCCGGCACGGCCCGCGGCATACAACTCGCCGCCGGTGGCGCCGTACAGGCAGGTGTTGCCCATGATTGGCGTCTCGCAGGCGATGTAGCGCGCGCTGGCCGGTGGCTGCAATACGATGCGGCCGCCGGCCATGCCCTTGCCGACATAGTCATTGGCATCGCCGGTCAGGTGCAGGTTCAGGCCGCCGGCATTCCAGGCACCGAAACTCTGCCCTGCAAAGCCGGTGAATCGGGCGTTTATCGGACTGTCGCTCATGCCAAGGTCGCCATGGGCGCGGGCGATCTCGCCGGACAGGCGCGCGCCAATGCTGCGGTCGCTGTTGCGGATGTCGTAGGCGAATTCACCGCCGCTGGCGGTTGCGATTGCGCCGCGCATGTCCTCGAGCATGCGCGTCGCCAGGGTGCCGGGGTCGCGCGGCTTGTTGCGCGCTTCGGTGCAATATTGTGCGGCATCGCTGCGCAGGCCGCTGGCCGCCAGGATCGGACGCAGGTCGAGCCCTCGCTGTCGTTCGTTCTGGCCGTCGGCCAACTCGAGCAAGTCGGTCCGTCCAATCAAGTCCTGAAGCCGGCTAACGCCCAACTTCGCCAACCACTGCCGCACGTCTTCAGCCACGAACTGGAAAAAGTTCATCGCCATTTCCGGCAAGCCAGTGAAATAGTCCTTCCTCAACCGCGTGTCCTGGGTCGCTACACCAGTCGCACAATTGTTCAAATGACAGATACGCAGGTACTTGCAGCCCAACGCCACCATCGGCGCCGTGCCGAAACCAAAACTTTCCGCGCCCAATATCGCGCCCTTGATGACATCGAGTCCGGTCTTCAGGCCACCATCCACCTGCACCCGCACGCGATGGCGCAGGTTATTGCGGCGCAGGGTTTCCTGGATTTCCGACAATCCCAGTTCCCACGGCGTGCCGGCATGATGGATGGACGAGACTGGCGACGCGCCGGTGCCGCCGTCGTAACCGGACACGGTGATCAGGTCGGCGTACGCCTTCACCACGCCGGCAGCGATGGTACCGACGCCTGCGTGCGAAACCAGTTTCACCGATACCAGCGCGGCAGGATTCACTTCCTTCAGGTCGTAAATGAGTTGGGCCAGGTCCTCGATCGAGTAGATGTCGTGGTGCGGCGGCGGCGAAATAAGGCCGATGCCGGGCTTGGCGTAACGCAGCCGCGCAATCAGTTCATTGACCTTGTGCCCTGGAAGCTGGCCGCCTTCGCCGGGCTTGGCGCCTTGCGCGATCTTGATCTGCAGCACTTCTGCGTGCACCAGGTATTCGGGCGTGACGCCGAAGCGACCGGAGGCAACTTGCTTGATCTTGGAGGACTTTTCGGTATTGTGCCGGGCGGGATCTTCGCCGCCTTCGCCGGAATTGGAACGCGCGCCGAGTCGATTCATGGCGATGGCGAGCGCTTCGTGCGCTTCCGGCGACAGCGCGCCCAGCGACATCCCGGCGGAATCGAAGCGCGCCAGGACCTCTTCCACCGGCTGTACCTGCGCCAGCGGGATCGGCATGAAGTCCGGGCGCAGGCGCAGCAAATCACGCAGCGTGGAGGCAGGCCTGCCATCGACGTGGTCGGCATACAGCTGGTAGTCGGCGGCATCACCGCTGCGCACCGAACGCTGCAGGCTGGCGATCACGTCCGGGTTGTACATGTGGTACTCACCGCCATGCACATACTTCAGACGGCCGCCGGGTTCGATGCCCTCGTCATCCAGCCATGCGCGCTGCGCCAGCTTGCGCGCATCGTCCTGCAGGTCGGCGAAACTCGCCCCCTGGATGCGGCTCGGGATGCCGGGGAAGCACAGCGACACGACCTCGTCGGCCAGACCGACGATTTCAAACAGTTGCGCGCCGCGATAACTGCCGACGGTGCTGATGCCCATCTTCGACAGGATCTTGAGCAGGCCCTTCTTCAGGCCGCGTCGATAGCTGCGGCCCAGCTCCATCGCTTCGTTGCCGCGCTTGCCTTCCAGCGCGCCGCCGCGGCCGAGTGCCGACAAGGTCTGGTAGGCGAGGTAGGGATAGATCGCGGTGGCGCCGACGCCAATCAGGCAGGCAATCTGGTGCGCGTCGCGCGCGGTGCCGGTTTCAATCAACAGGTTGCAGTCGCAACGCAGGCCGATGTTCACGAGGTGATGATGGATGGCGCCGGTGGCGAGCAGTGCGTGGATGGGCAGGCAGCCCGGCTCGGGGTAACGGTCCGATAGCAGCAGGATGATGTTACCGCTACGAACCGCAGCTTCGGCCTCGGCGCACAATCGCTTCAGGCCATCCTGAAGTGCCTCGCCATGCGCCAGGAACAGGTCGAGCCGGACATTGGCCTCGGCGAAATCCGGCAGTGACAACATCTGGCGTAACTTTCGCTGGGACATCACCGGTGAATTGAGCATTACCTGCCGTGCGTTGACCGGGGTCATCTCGAAGACATTGCCCTCGCGACCAATCTGCGTGACCAGCGACATCAC
>JBBRXD010000093.1:0-8050 GCA_038248775.1 Lysobacterales bacterium
GCATGGGCGCTTTCATCTCCGCCCGAGTTTCGCTCGCCGTCGATGTGGCAGGCCTGTTCCTGATGGCGCCGCCGACGCAGCTGAAGGGCTATGACATCAAGCTCGAAGCCGCAGCGGTACCGACCTGCATCGTGCATGGCTGGCACGACGAGCTCATAGCTGCCGGCGAAGTCGTGCGCTGGGCACAGGAGCGCAGCGACCACCTGGTGCTGGTCAACGACAGCCATCGGCTGGCCGGGCATGTTGATTTTTGCGCGATGGAATTCGGCCGCTTCGTGCAGGCACTGGCGTGAAATTCTTCGTCGCCTGCGCCAAGGGCCTTGAGTACCTGCTGGTGGATGAGTTGCTGGCCATGGGCGCCACCCGTGCCACGGCCGCGACCGCCGGCGCGAATGTCGAAGGCGTGGACGCGCTGGCTTACCGGGCTGCCATGTTCTCGCGCCTGGCCAGCCGCGTGCTGTGGCCGCTGGCCGAGTTCGATTGCGAAAACGAGGCCGACCTCTACCAGGGCGTGTACGAGATCGACTGGTCCGCGCATGTCGCGCCGGAAGGCACGCTGGCCGTGGATGCGCACGTCTCCGGCCCGACCCTTACCCACGAACGCTTCGCCGCGCAGCGCATCAAGGACGCGGTGGTGGACCGGATACGCGCCAGCCACGGCGTGCGACCTTCGGTGGACGTGGACGCACCGGACCTGCGTTTGAATTTCGCGTTGCGCAAGGGCAGGGGATTCCTGTCAGTCGATCTCGGTGGCGGCGCGTTGCACCGGCGCGGTTGGCGCCAGTCGCAGGGCGATGCGCCGCTGAAGGAAAACCTCGCCGCGGCGATGCTGGTCCGCGGCCAGTGGCCACGTATTCATTCCGAAGGTGGTGCCTTGCTCGACCCGATGTGCGGCAGCGGCACGCTGCTGATCGAAGGCGCGCTGATGGCCGCCGATGAAGCGCCGGGACTGTTGCGCTGGCGCGGCCTGCAGCCCAGTCGCTGGCTGCGTTTCGACACGCGCGCGTGGTTCGCGCTGGAAGCCGAGGCGAAGTCGCGCGCAGCGCTGGGGCGTGCTGCGCTCAAGCCGGTTTTTTTCGGTGCCGACAGCGATCCGAAAGCGCTGCATGCGGCCATGGCCAACGCCGATCGCGCTGGCGTCGGCGAACTTGTCCGCTTCGATCGCAAGCCGATCGCCCTGCTTGGCGCGCCGGCATTCGAACGTGGCCTGGTCGCCTGCAACCCACCCTACAACCAGCGTTTGGCGGCCGATACCGACCTGTATCGCGAGATCGGCGATGCGCTGCGAAAGGCCGTGCCCGACTGGCGCGCTGCGCTGCTGTGTGGCAATGACGAACTGGCGCACGCCACCGGCCTGCGAGCGAGCAAGAAGTACGCGATGCATAACGGCACGATCGAATGCACGCTGCTGCTGTGCGATCCGATCCAGCCGCCGGCGCGCGAACCCAAGCCGGTGGCGGCCCTGTCGGACGGCGCCGCCATGGTTGCCAACCGCCTGCGCAAGAACCTGAAGCGATTCAAGAGTTGGCGCACCCGCAACGGCGTCGACTGTTATCGCGTCTACGATGCCGACCTTCCTGAATATTCGGCAGCCGTTGACCTGTACCAGGAACTCGACGGCGCACGCCGGCAGTATCTGCACGTGCAGGAATACGCGGCGCCCGAAACCATTCCCGAAGCCGACACGCGTCGCCGTTTTGGTGAATTACTGGCCGCACTGCACGACGTATTCCCGGTGCCGCGCGAACAGGTCGTGGTGAAGACGCGACTGCGCGGTAAGGGCGGTAGCAAGTACGGACGCCTCGACAAGACCGGCGATTTCTTCATCGTCGCCGAAGGTCCGGTGAAGCTGCGGGTGAACCTGCTCGACTACCTTGATACTGGCGTGTTCCTCGACCACCGGCCCCTGCGCCTGCGCATTGGCACCGAGGCGCGCGGCAAGCGCTTCCTCAACCTGTTCAGCTATACCGGGGCGGCCACGGTGCATGCCGCGGTTGGCGGCGCCGTGCAGACGACCAGCGTGGACCTGTCGGCGACCTATCTCGACTGGGCGGCCAAGAACCTCGCTTTGAACGGCGTGGACGGCACCGCGCATCGCCTGGTGCAGGCGGACGTGCCGAAATGGCTCGAAAATGATGGCGGCCAGTACAACCTGATCTTCTGCGACCCGCCGACCTTTTCAAATTCCGCGCGCGCCGAGGACTTCGATACGCAGCGCGATCACCCGCGTCTGCTGCGCGCCGCGATGGCCCGACTTGCACCCGGCGGACTGCTGTTGTTCTCGAACAATTTCCGGCGCTTCAAGCTCGACGATGCCGCGCTGGCGGAATTCGCCGACGTGAGGGAAATCAGCAAGCAGACCATTGATGTGGATTTCGAACGGAATCCGCGCATCCACCGCGCCTGGGAATTACGACGCCTTTGACCTGCGCTCGGCCTTGCGCCGCTTGCGCTCGGCAGCGCGGTCGTCGATGGCCTGTTTGTATTGGGCCTTGCTGATCAACTGCATGCGCTCGATCTTGCATGGATAGTCACGGGTCAGGATGGCGTCGCCCAGGTTGCCGCAGACGCGGCCGCTGACCGGGTCGCCCCGGAATACCAGCAAGGACGAGAAGCTCAACGAAGTGCAGGCGCCTCCAACTTCAATCCGGTATCTGTTGCGGCCACCGTCCACCAGGATGGTGCGGTCGTCCAGTTCGACCCAGCCTCGGGCGACGTCCGGGTCCAGGCACTGGGAGCCACGAAGGATGGGGGTTTCAGCGGAGCCTGCACTGGCGGAGGTAGCCAGCCCCAAGGTCAAAACCGATACCAAAGTCGGGATTTTCATGCTCACTCCATGGTCGCCTGGCGCCATTGTGCTCCGGTTCGATTAACCCGGGCGAAATGTCTCCGCAGGCATTATGCTCGGGACATGCCAGCCAAGATCGACATCAGCAAACCCGAACCTGCAGGTTGGACGTTTTTTCGCCAATGGCTCAAGAATCCACTTCGCGTCGCTGCGATCTCCCCGTCCAGCAAGCAGTTGGCGCGACAGATGATGTCGCAGTTGCCGCGCACATCACGGCGGGTGATCGAACTCGGCGGCGGAACTGGCGTATTCACCCAGGCACTTCTGGATCACGGGATTGCCCCTGCCGACCTGCTGGTGCTGGAGTTGAATGAAGAACTGCACCAGCACCTGGTCCGCCAGTTTCCCGGCGCGCATGTGATCTGCGCGGATGCCGGCAATCTCTCGGCGGTTACCCGGGCGCAGGGCTTCATCGGCCCCGACAGCGCGGACGCGGTGATCTCCGGCCTGGGCTTGCTGTCCATGCCCCGGCAGACCCAGCAATCCATCCTGCAGGCAGCCTTCGACAGCCTGAAGCCCGAGGGTCGCTTCATCCAGTTCACTTACGGTCCGGCCAATCCGGTCACCCGCGAAGTGGTGGATGCGCTCGAGCTGACTGCGCGCCGCGCCAGCTTCACCTGGTGGAACGTGCCGCCGGCGACCGTTTATGTTTACCAGCGGCGAATCTCCCGTTCTATGGCGCCACGCTCGATGCGCTGAGTTGCAGACTTCCATGACCACCAACGTCACTCGTAACCGACCGGTTGCCCGCCGCCTGCGCGGCATGGCCACGTCCGACGGTGCCGGCGTCAGCCTGACCCGGAACCTCTGTACCTGGATATCTCGATCGCGAGCGGCGCCAGCTTCGAACAATCCATTGCTTCGGGACACAAGGCGTTCGCCTATGTTTACGAAGGCCAGGTATCGGTGGGCGCCGAGTCCGTCGGCAAGGGCGAGTTGATCGTGCTCGGCGGCGGCGATGCGGTCGCCGTCAGCGGCAAGGCGACCAGGAGCCGGCTGATCCTGGCCGCGGGCAAGCCCATCGCTGAGCCGGTGGCGCGCTACGGTCGGTTCGTGATGAACACGCAGGCCGAGATCCTGCAGGCCATGCAGGATTTCCAGGCCGGCCGGTTCTGATCCCGGCAACCGGGGCCGCGGGACGAATCAGCGACCCTCGCCACGCACCAGTATCGAGGCCGTTTCGCCTTCGATACTGCCACGGCCAAGGTTCAGCACGCCATTGACGCCGTGCGCGACAAAGTTGTCGTGTACGCGCGCGTTTTTGACCAGCAGTTCACCGTAATTGAGTACCGTCCCGCTATCGCGCTCGCTGCCATCGAGCGAATTGAAGGCGACGATGCTGTCCTCCATCTGCAACCGGCCGCGATTGAGGACGATCGACGATGACCGGTTACCGGTGCTGTCCAGCACCTGCGTCGACACCAGCCGAAGTGTCCCGAAATTCCGGATCGCGCCATCGCTTCCTTCTGCAAGCGCAAGGTCTCGCAGGGTTACGTTGCCCTTGCGCCCAACTTCAAGCAGGGCGACATCGCCGTCTGCGTAGCTCCTGATCTCGGCGCCATTGCCTTCGATGGTGAGTTCACCGGTGATGCTTGGTAGCAGCAGCCCCGTTTCGGAGGGCAACGACAACACGTAGGATCCGCGCCGCGCCAGGATGATGCGATGCGGGCCATTGCCTGACTGCGCTGCGGCCAGTGCTTCCACCAGGGCCTTGCCGTCGTGGTCGGCGATGGTGGTTTCCCGCGTACAGGCGGTGGCGAGCAACGCCAGCGAACAGCTGAGCAGCAATCGGGTAGGGATCATGGCCAGTGCACTCCGTTGGGTTCGATCCCAAACTCGCACGGCGAGCTAGAGCACCCACTCAGGCGGTTCGCGAGATAAAGGCGAACCCGCAATGCGTTTGCGCAAAAAAACCGCCTTTCGGCGGTTTTTTTCGAGTCCGACAATCAATCGTCCGACGGCAGGCCGTCGGGACGCTTGCGGAACGGCGGCTTCGGTCCGTTGTGGCGCGGGCCGCGATTGCCATCGGCAGGACGCGGCGGGCCTCGGTCATTGAACGGACGGTCACTGGGTGGGCGTGCGCCTTGCGGACGCGGCGGCTTCGGACCGCGCGGTGCATACGGGCTGTCGCCTTGCGGACGCGGACCACGCGCCTCGCCTTGCGGCCTCGGGCCGCGCGGGCCCTGCGGAGCGCCCGGACGCGGGCCACGGTCGCCGTAGGGACGAGGCGCGCCGGGGCGCTGCCCACGCGGTGGTGCGACCTTGGATCCGGTTTCCACGCCCTCGGGCACGTACCAGCTGCGAAACTCGGCACCCTGCGCGCCATGCGCGTCGTTGCCGGGCTGGCGGCTGGCACTATGCGGCTTGCCCTTGAATCCCGCCGGGCCACCCGGACGCGGACCACGATCACCCTGCGGGCGCGGGCCACGGTCGTTGAACGGACGGTCGCCCTGCGGCTTCGGCCCACGCGGTGCATACGGGCGGTCAGCTGCCGGTCTGCCGCCAGCCGGTTCGATCCGGTTACCAAAATTATCGTCACGTGGGCCGGCGCTCTTCGCGCCAAACGGTTTGCCACCGCGCGGGGGGCGGTTGCCGACCGGGCGGTCGGCGCCCATCGGGCCGCTGAAGGCCTTGCCTGCACCCTTGAAGGCGGGCTTGCCGCGCGGACCGGCGCCGGGACGGCCGCGACCACGCGGCTTGTCTTCGCGCACGTGGTCGAAGCGGCGCAGTTCGCGCGCTTCTTCATTGACATGGCCGTTGACGAACGATGTCTGCAAGCGATCCTTGCCGACGCGGATTTCCATCGGTCGCGATTTGCGCTGGCCGATGACAGGCTGCAAGGTCAACACCGGTGCATTTTGTTCCAGGCTGAAGTGCTTGCGGATTTTTTCCACCTGTTCGGCTTCCATCTCGACGCAGTGGCCGCGCTTGAGCAAGCGGGGCAGGGTGACATCGCCGTAGCGCACGCGCTTCAGGCGGCTTACCTGATGACCCTGCGATTCCCACAGGCGGCGGACTTCGCGGTTGCGGCCTTCAGTCACCACCACCTGGAACCAGGAGTGCGATCCGCTGGCATTGATGCGTTCGATTGTTTCGAACTTGGCGGGGCCGTCGTCCAGCGCCACGCCGCGCGCAAGGCGATCAACCACGTTGTCGGGCACTTCACCGGGAATGCGGCAGACGTATTCGCGTTCGATCGCGTTGGACGGATGCATCAGCGCGTTGGCCAGTTCACCGTCGGTGGTCAGCAACAGCAAGCCGGTGGTGTTCATGTCCAGGCGGCCTACGGCAATCCAGCGCGCGCCTTTCAATCGCGGCAGCGCTTCGAAGATTGTCGGGCGACCTTCGGGATCTTCGCGGGTGGTGACCTGGCCCTCTGGCTTGTTGTAGATCAGCACACTGGTCGGTTCGGTCAGCGCGGTGGCGACAAAAGTCTTTCCGTCAAGTTCGATGCGGTCGCCGCTGGATACCGACTGGCCGACTTTCGCGACTTCGCCGTTGACCTTTACCAGGCCCTGGCCGATGCGCTCTTCCAGCGCGCGGCGCGAGCCCAGGCCGGCTTGCGCGAGCACCTTGTGCAGGCGTTCCTCAATGCGCGGCGTGTTGTCTTCGGCGGTCTTGTCCTTCAGCGACAGGACTTTCTTTATTGGGGTCTTACTCATTTCTGAACTCCGGCTCGGCGATGTCGCCGGCCTCTTCGTTGTCGGGGCCGGAGTCGGCCTCGGGTGTGGTGTCGGATGTCAATTCGGCAAGCAGGGCGGCGTTGGCCACGCCTGGCGGCGTCATGTCGAAGGGAAGCTGCGGATCAAGCTCGGGAATGTCCTTCAGCTCGGAAAGCGGCGGCAGTGCGTCCAGGCTCTTGAGCCCGAAATAATCCAGGAAGGTGCGTGTGGTGCCAAACAGTTCCGGCCGGCCGGGCACGTCGCGATGGCCAATCACGCGGATCCATTCGCGTTCTTCCAGCATCTTGATGGTGTTTGAATTCACCGCCACGCCGCGGATCGATTCAATTTCGCCGCGGGTAATCGGCTGGCGATAGGCGATGAGCGCAAGCGTTTCGAGCGTGGCGCGGATGTACTTGGTCTGCCGTTCGGTCCACAGGCGCGCGACGAAGGAATGTACGTCGGCCTTTACCTGGAAGCGGAAGCCAGACGCCACTTCAACCAGCTCGACGCCACGGTTTTCCGCGTCGCTGCGCAGGTTGGCGATGGCTTGTTCCAGGCTGCCCGGGGGCGGCAGGGATTCTTCCGGGAACAGTGCGGTGATTTGCGCCAGCGTCAGCGGCTGGGGCGAGGCGAGCAGGGCTGCCTCAACGATGCGTCGGATCAGGTCTTGGTCCATGGTTTCGTCGTTGGATGGGTCGGTCATGCGTCGGTGCCGTCGGCGCCCGTCGCTTCGTCGAGTCCGTGTTCATCGGACGTGGGTTCGGGAAGGTCGCGCGCAAGTGCTTCTGGATCGTTGGCTGCGCCGCCATCGAAGGCGGCGAGCGATTTGACATAGATCGGCGCCGGCCACGCCGGGGCATCGGCCAGCTTCGGCAAGTGCGAGTCGCGCGGCGCGGCATCGTCCTGCACGATTTCGAGCAGTTGTTCCTTGGCCAGTTCCAACACCGAAAGGAAAGTGACTACCACGCCGATGCGGCCCTCTTGGACATTGAACAGGTTTTCAAACAAGTGGAAGCTGCCGTCGGCGAGTTTGCCCAGCACCTCGCCCATGCGCTGGCGAACCGACAGCGCTTCGCGGGTGATCGCATGCCGGGTGAACATGTCGGCGCGCTTGAACACGTCACGCAGAGCCAGCAGCATTTCGCGCAGGTCGACCGGCGGCGGTACCCGGACTGTCGCGCGCTCGGGCACGAACGCCGATGCGACGGCGGTATCGCGGTCGAGGCGGTCGAGATCGTCGATGTCTTCGGCGGCCTTCTTGAAGCGTTCGTATTCCTGCAGGCGTCGCACCAGTTCAGCGCGCGGGTCGCCTTCGATGCCTTCGTTGAGTTCGGCACGCGGCAGCAGCATGCGCGACTTGATCTCGGCCAGGATCGCGGCCATCACCAGGTATTCGGCGGCCAACTCGAAGCGCAGGTCCTGCAGCACGTCGATGTAGTCGACGTATTGCCGGGTGATTTCGGCGACCGGGATGTCAAGGATGTCGAGGTTTTGCCGGCGAATCAGATACAGCAGCAGGTCCAGCGGACCCTCGAAC
>JBBRXD010000094.1:0-7886 GCA_038248775.1 Lysobacterales bacterium
CAGGCCAGCCAGGTACAACAGTCCAATGCCCAGGCAAATCGCCGCGCTCCACAGCCAGAAGGCCAGGCTGTTGCCTGGGAAATACGGCATCAGCAGGAAGAACAGCAGCCCGCGCAGCAGGTATACGGCAGTGATGGCGCACAGGATGGTTCGCAGGAAGGGCAAGCGTGGAATCACGCCTGCGCCCGACAGTGCGTACGCCGACCAGACCAGCAGCACCGCAGCGACCAGCAAGGTGACGCGGGTCGGACGCGACGAGCCCGCCTCGACCATCTGCACCATCTTCTCGCCGGCGCCGAAAAACCGGTACCACGACGCGCCAAAGACGATGCAGCCCAGGTGGGCGAGCGCAGCGATCGCACTCAGCAAGCCGCCGGCGATCAGGTAGTAGTTGGTCGGCATGGCATCAGTCCTGGTTGCGGCGCTCGTTGGGCGTGATGTGAGTGATGGCGCCATCGCCATAGGAGCGAAGCACCTGCGACACCACGATGTGATAACCCCGGTACCAGCGCGCGTACTGGCGTTTGGCCTCCTGGTGCGCGGGATGCGTGGAAAACGCCTTCAAGGTTTCCAGGTCGGACCAGAAATAGGTGACGTTGCGCAGCGGCCCGCTGGTGGACTGCCAGGAGTCGACGCCCAGGAATCCGGGCAGTGACTTCGCAACGTCATCAATGATGGCATTCAGGCGATGGAACTCGTCGTCGTATTGACCGGGTTCGAAGATGAAGGCGGCGCTGTACATGGCAAGGCCTATTGCAGGGGGTTGGGATGGGCGGCTACGGCTTTCTTCGGCGCCTTGCGCGTCCACGCACAGTGCAACAACCGTTGTATCGATGCAGGTTTTGCCTTCGCCAGCACGATCCGCAAGCCGACCGCGGCGTCGCCCCAGAAAAGTTTCTGGCAGGCATCGGGCGACAGGGCGAGTGCGTGCTCGCGCTCGATCTCGTCCACGAACACATGCAGGTGCAAGCCGTCCGGCGGCACGGTGGCGTAAATCTTGCCACAAACCCGGAATGACGAGTACTTGTGGTGCGGCGCCTCCGCCGTACCGGGAAGTGACATTGCGTACAGCCGGGCTTGTTCGATGTTCAAGGCGGTTTCGAGACAGAGTTGGTCTATGGTCAGTTCTGCCGATCGTATCGTTTCGCTGCCCAGCCGCGATGCTTCTCGTAGGCCGGCACCTTGATCGCGCCTGGCCGGTCGCATTGTTCGGCCAGCCATTGGAACCATTCTGAATCGCAGGGATTGGATTGTTCGGCGCGCAGCATCAGCACCCATGGCTGCACTTTTCGCCAGAGCACAACCAGCGAGCCACCACTAAGCGCCATCACCAGCGGGAACGGCGTGACTTCCTCGTAAACCAGCACGCCAATGGTTTCGAAGGTCGTGCAGATCAAGGTGGCGTCACGCTCGGTTTCCCGCCCCATCGCACGCAACTGTTCGCCGGAAGTTCCATCGGGCAGGTTCATGACCGTTGTCATCGCACTGGCGAATTCGGCGCTCATGAAGGCGCGCATCAGGTCGCCTGCCGCTGCGTCTCGACGCTGGACCCTGAACTCCCGAAGCTGCATCACCGCGAAGACCGTACCGCCGATGACAGTGGCTGTTCCAACCAGTTGCGCGATGTCGATGATCGATTGCAATTCCATGTTGAACTCCGCGCTCAGTCAGATTTACCAGCGGCCACGGCAATGCACTCCACTTCGACGCGCGCGCCCAGGGCGAGTCCGCTGGCGGCAAATGCGCTGCGTGCCGGAAATATTTCAGTGAAATAGGTGCTGTAGATGGCATTGAAGGTCGGCCACTCCGCGATATCGGCAAGCATCACGGTGCATTTCACGAGATCGCGCATCGAGTAGCCATGGGCCTCCAGGGTGGTCTTGATGTTGTCCATGGTCTGCCGGGCCTCTTCCTTGATGCCGCCGGGCACAAGCTTGAGCGTCCCTGGCGTGATGCCGAGTTGTCCGGATAGATAGAGGGTGTCATCGACCCGGACCGCTTCGGAAAAAGGCAGCCCGGCCGGCAATATTTTTCCCGAGTTCAGGTACTCGACCTTGGCCGTCTCGCCCGCATGCGCGCCGAAGGCGGCGCTGAGGGTGCCACACACGATTACGGAAACCAGGAATGTGCGCATCGGATTGATCCTTCATTGAGGGACGGAGGACTCGGGTCGCCTCAAGTGTATCGCGGCAGATTGCGTCGCCAGCACCCGATCTCGGGGATAATGCCGGCTCCCGCCCCAGGTCGCACCTCGAATGAAAGTCCCAGCCGGCCTGCAGCCGCTTATTGATGACGGTGTCATCGACCAGGTCATCCGTCCGCTGAAAAGCGGCAAGGAGGCGGCTGTCTATGTCGTGCGCTGCGGCGACGAGTTTCGCTGCGCCAAGGTCTACAAGGACATGGGCCAGCGCAGCTTCCAGGCGCGCGTGCAGTACCAGGAAGGACGCAAGGTGCGTGGCAGCCGCCAGGCACGCGCGATCGGCAAGGCCACCAAGTTCGGCCGCAAGGAACAGGAATCGGCCTGGAAGAACACCGAAGTCGATGCGCTATACCAGTTGTCGGCCGCCAGCGTGCGGGTACCGAGGCCTTACGGTTACTTCAGTGGCGTGCTGGTGATGGAGCTGATCACCGACAGCAGCGGCCACAGCGCACCGCGCCTGGGTGAAGTGGAGCTCGAACCGGCGCAGGCGCGTGAATTCTTTTCCTTCCTGGTGCGCCAGGTCGTGCGCATGCTGTGCATCGGGCTGATCCACGGCGACCTGTCCGAATACAATGTGCTGGTGGATGAAAACGGCCCGGTGATCATCGACCTGCCGCAAGCGGTGAGCGCCGCGGGCAACAACAATGCGCGCGCCATGCTGCTTCGCGACGTCAACAACATCCGCGGCACGCTGGCGCGCTTCGCACCCGAGTTGGAAAGCCTGTATTACGGCGAGGAAATGTGGGCGCTGTTCGAAAAGGGTGAGTTGCTGCCCGAGGCCCAGCTGACCGGCAAGTTCCAGTTCAGCACAGCCATCGCCGATGTGGACGATGTTTTGATGTCCATCGAGGATGCGCGGCAGGAAAACCTGATCCGCCAGCAGGGTCGGGAAGCGGCGGCGAACGAGGACTAGTCAGCTGCCGCGCCAATCGCGGCCGAGGCCGCTCCCACAAAAACAAAGCCGCCCAGCGGGCGGCTTTGTTGAAACACTCGGGGGAAGAAAACTTACTTCTTGACGCCCTTGTCCAGGCCGCGGCGCTTGAGCAGTGGACCGACGTCCGGCTCGCCACCGCTGAAGGTACGGTACAGGCCGACCGCATCCGAGCTACCACCGCGCGACAACAGCGTGTCGCGGAAATGGTCGCCGTTCTTGCGGGTCAGGCCGCCGTTGTTCTTGAACCATTCCACGCTGCCCGCGTCGAGCACTTCGCTCCACAGGTAGGCGTAGTAGCCGGCCGAATAACCGCCGCCCCAGATGTGCGAGAAATAGGTCGTGCGGTAGCGCGGCGGAATCGGCGCGTAATCCACGCCTTCCGACTTCAGTGACGCGGCTTCGAAGGCCAGTGCATCGGTCGGGATCTGGTCCGGCGCGAGCTGGTGCCAGCGCTGGTCGAGCAGCGCCGCTGCCAGGTACTCGGTGGTGGTGAAGCCCTGGTTGAACTTCGACGTCGCCTGCACCTTGTCCAGCAGTTCCTTGGGCATGATCGCGCCGGTCTGGTAGTGCTTGGCGTAGTTGGGCAGGATGGTCGGCCAGTCGGCCCACATCTCATTGACCTGCGAGGGGTATTCGACGAAGTCGCGAGGCACGTTGGTGCCGGCGAAGCGCGGGTATTTCACGTTCGAGAACATGCCGTGCAGCGCGTGGCCGAATTCGTGGAACGCGGTGGTCACTTCGTCCCAGGTCAGCAGCGTCGGCTGGCCGGGGGAGGGCTGCGGAATATTCAGGTGCTGGCCGATCACCGGCTGTGTGCCCATCAGGCCCGACTGGCTCACGTACTCGTTCATCCAGGCGCCGCCCCGCTTGTTGCTGCGGGCATACCAGTCGATATAGACCAGCGACAGCGTCTTGCCGTCCTTGTCGAACACTTCGAACACGCGCACGGTCGGATCGTAAACCGGCAGTTCCTTGCGTTCCTTGAAGGTCAGGCCATACAGCTGGTTGGCGGCGTAGAACACGCCGTTCTGCAGCACGCTGTCCATTTCCAGATAAGGCTTGAGCTGCGCCTCGTCGAAGTTGTAACGCGATGCGCGCACTTTCTCGGTGTAGTAGGCCCAGTCCCAGGCTTCGAGCTTGAAGCCGCCATTTTCGGCATCGATGATCGCCTGCATGTCGGCGGCTTCGACCTTTGCGTTGGCAACGGCGGCCGGGGCCAGGTCGGACAACAGCTTGTTCACCGCCGTCGTCGTCTTGGCGGTCTCGTCTTCCAGCACGTAGGTGGCGTGATTCGGATAGCCCAGCAACACGGCGCGCTCGGCGCGAAGCTTGGCGATCTTCAGGATGGTGGCGCGGTTGTCGAATTCACCACCGTGGCTGCCGCGGGTTACGGAGGCGTCGTACAGGCGCTTGCGCAGCGCGCGATTTTTCAGCACGGCTTCCGGCGGCTGGCCGGTGGTGTTCATCAGGGCCAGCACGTACTTGCCTTCCAGCTTGCGGGTTTTCGCAGCTTCCGCAGCAGCGGCGATCGCCGCTTCCGACATGCCATCCAGTTCAGCCAGCGTATCCACCACCACGGCCGAGGCATTGGTTTCTTTCAGCAGATTCTGGCTGAAGGTGGTGGACAGCGTGGCCAACTCGGAGTTGATGGCCTTCAGTTTCACCTTGTCGGCGTCCGACAACTGCGCGCCGGCGCGCACGAAATCGGTGTTGTAGCGCTCGAGCAGGCGCAGCGATTCGGCATCCAGGCCCAGCGTTGCGCGCGCGTCGTACAGCCCCTTCACCCGGGCAAAAAGTTTTCCGTTCAACACGATGGCGTCGTTGTGCGCGGAAAGCTTCGGCGACATTTCGCGCTGCACCGCTTCCAGTGCCTCGTTGGTGTTGGCACCGGTCATGCTGAAGAAGGTGGCGGAAACACGGCTCAGCATCTGGCCGGTGCGTTCCATCGCCACGATGGTGTTTTCGAAGGTCGGGGCATCGGCCTGGTTGGCGATGGCGTCGATTTCCACCAGTTGCTGGTGCATGCCTTCTTCAAAGGCGGGCGTGTAGCTTTCGTTGCTGATCTTGTCGAAGGCCGGCGCATGCATATAAAGCGTGCTCGGCGCATAGAACGGATTGGCCTTGATATCGGGTGTGGCGGCGGCGGGGGCAGCGGCCTGAGCGGCATCAGGCATGGCGGCAGTCACGTTGGGGGAATTGGCTGCCAACGTGAGGCAGGCGGCGATGGCCAGGGCGAGCGGTTTGGAGGGCATCAGGTTTCTCGTTCAGGTCGGAGGGCTTTGGTAGCAATGGATTTGGGCGGGTTACCCGCGCTGGGCGCAGTTACCGGCTTGTGGATGCTAGCCGCCCGCGCCCGCGACCGCCATGTGCCGAAAGGCCTCGTTCGCCCCACCGTTCACCTGTCGGTCCTCTTGGGAAACCGTAGCTTCGGCCCGATAATGGCTCCATGGACAGTGAAGACGAGAAAAAGGGCTTCCAATTCCCCGGCGTATTCGAGATTACCGCCATGGGTCCGGCCAGCGCTGGGCTGGAGCAGGTAATCCCGCATGAATTGACCGCGGCCGGCCTGAGCGTGCTGCACGAAACCGTACGGTCGCGGGCCTCCAGTGCCGGCCGCTTCGTATCGGTATCGATCAGCTTCCAGGCCAATAGCCGATCCGATTACGACGCTGCGCATATCGCACTGCGCGCCCATCCGGAAGTGAAGTGGACCCTGTAAGCCCGGGCCGGCGTCCCCTGGTCGTGCGTGAACTCGGCCGCCAGCCTTTTGAAACGGTCTGGTCGGCCATGGAAAGGCTGACTGACGCCCGCGGCGAGGACGCCGACGACGAACTGTGGTTGGTGGAGCACGACCCGGTGTTTACCCTGGGCCAGGCCGGCAAACCCGAACATGTGCTGGCGGCCGGAGACATCCCGGTGCTGCGCACCAATCGCGGCGGCCAGGTTACCTATCACGGGCCCGGCCAGATCGTCGCCTACCCGCTGGTGGACCTGCGCCGCCTTAATATCGGTGTGCGCGAATTCGTCTGCCGCATCGAGCAGGCACTCATAGATACCTTGGCGACCTGGGACATCACGGCCGTCCGCCGCAGCGGTGCACCTGGCGTATACGTGGATGGTGCCAAGATCGGGGCATTGGGCTTGCGCGTGCGCCACGGCTGTACGTTTCACGGCCTCGCCTTCAACGTGGCCATGGACCTGGAGCCGTTTTCCCGGATAAATCCTTGCGGCTACGAGGGTTTGCAGGTGACCTCGGTGCTAAAATCCGGAGGACCGGCGACGCTCGCCGAGGTCAAGCCGGTGCTGGTGGAAAAGCTGGCCGGGCAACTGAACGCACGGGCGGTTTTCCCCTCTCCCGACCCCATCCCCGCTTGAGCCCACCGCCATGTCCAACACTGCCAGCAAGATCATTCCCCTCACGGTGGTCGCGCCCTTGATTGAAGGCGTGAAGCAACTGGG
Organism: Lysobacterales bacterium; assembly: GCA_038248775.1. Taxonomy (GTDB): domain Bacteria; phylum Pseudomonadota; class Gammaproteobacteria; order Xanthomonadales; family Xanthomonadaceae; genus Arenimonas. Next base: position 6,594 of record JBBRXD010000094.1, read on the forward strand.
CGGCGACAAGATCGCGCGCAGCCCGGTCAAGTTTGATGCCGATGCGCCTTTGCTGCGCAAGCCCAGCTGGATTCGCGTGCGCATCCCGGCCGGCAACGCGGTGGCCAAGCTCAAGAGCAAGCTGCGCGAGAACCGCTTGGTCACGGTTTGTGAAGAAGCCAGCTGCCCGAACATCCACGAATGCTTCAGCCACGGCACTGCCACATTCATGATCCTGGGCGAAGTCTGCACACGGCGTTGTTCATTCTGCGACGTCGCCCACGGTCGGCCAAAGCCGGCGGATGCCGCCGAGCCAGCCAACCTGGCGCGCACCATCGCCGACATGGGCCTGCGCTACGTGGTGGTGACCTCGGTCGACCGCGACGACCTGCGCGACGGTGGCGCCCGGCACTTCGCCGATTGCATCCGCGCAACGCGCGCCCTGTCACCCACTATCAAGATCGAGATCCTGACCCCGGATTTCCGCGGCAAGGGCCGCATGGAACGGGCGCTCGACATCCTGGCCGACGCGCCGCCGGATGTGTTCAACCACAACCTGGAAACCGTGCGCGAGCTGTATACCAACGTGCGCCCGGGCGCCGACTACGACTGGTCGCTGCAATTGCTGCAGCAATTCAAGCGGCAGCACCCCGGCCTGCCGACCAAGTCCGGCATCATGCTGGGCCTGGGCGAAACACGTGAACAGGTGGAAGGCGCCCTGCGGGATTTACGCGCCCATGACGTGGACATGATTACCATCGGGCAGTACCTGCAGCCGACTCCGCACCATCATCCGGTCATCCGTTACTGGACGCCGGATCAATTCAAGGAACTAGAGGTGCTTGGTTACGGTCTAGGCTTTAGCCACGTGGCATCGGGTCCGATGGTCCGTTCGTCCTACCACGCCGACCGAATGGCGGCTGAAGCTGGATTCGTCCAGGCCCAGGACTGAAGCTGTAAACCGGTACCATCGGCACAGGCATCCCATGCTTCATCAGCGCAAGCTGACCTTGTTTCCTGCGGTTTAAGAGTACCGACGAATGTTCAATCGCAACCTGCTGGTTTTTTCCGCCCTGCTGCCGCTGACCCTGGCTATCGCCGCGGCCAGCACGCCCGCGCCATCCGCGAAGGCGCCTGTCGCCGCCATGGCGCCGACACAGGCCCAGGCCGAGGCGACGACGCTGGTCTATGGCCTGCTGTCCGACAGCCGCTACGCGTACCGGCCGATGCCGCTGAACGACCAGTTGTCCGCCGACATCTTCCGTCGTTTTATCGAAGCGCTCGACAACGACAAGCTGTTCTTCCTGCAAGCCG
>JBBRXD010000095.1:0-7847 GCA_038248775.1 Lysobacterales bacterium
GCCGCGGTCATCTCGCGCATCAAGATCATGGCCAAGCTCAACATCGCCGAGCGCCGCCTGCCGCAGGATGGCCGGATCATGGTCCGCGTCCAGGGCAAGGAACTCGACCTGCGCGTCAGTTCCGTGCCGACCGCGCATGGCGAAAGCGTGGTGATGCGACTGCTCGACCGCGAGTCGGTCGTGCTCGATTTCAAGGCACTGGGCTTCACCGATGATTTCCTGGCCAGCTTCATGCGCGTGCTGGAACAACCACATGGCATCCTGCTGGTCACCGGGCCGACCGGTTCGGGCAAGACCACCACGCTGTACGCGGCGCTGTCGCAGCTCAACACGTCCGACGTCAAGATCATTACCGTCGAAGACCCGGTCGAGTACCAGATCGAGGGCATCAACCAGATCCAGGTGAAGCCGCAGATCGGCCTCGACTTCGCGCACGCCTTGCGCAGCATCGTGCGCCAGGACCCGGACATCATCATGATCGGCGAAATGCGCGACCTCGAGACTTCGCGTATCGCCATCCAATCGGCGTTGACGGGACATCTCGTACTTTCGACGCTGCATACCAACAACGCCGCCGGCGGCATCACCCGCCTGATGGACATGGGCGTCGAGGACTACCTGCTTACTTCCACCGTCAATGGCATTCTCGCGCAGCGACTGGTGCGCCGCCTGGAACCCACGCATGCCGAACGTTACCAAGCACCGCCGGAAGTAATTGCGGAATTCGGCCTGCGCCGATTCAAGCCTGAAGGCACGATTTACCTGTATCGCCCTAAGCCCTCGCCGCTGTCGCTTACCGGTTACCTCGGCCGTGGCACCATCATGGAATTCCTGGTGATGACCGACGAGTTGCGCCGCATGGTGATGCAGCACGCGGGCATGGGCGAGATCGAGGAAGCCGCGCGCGCGGGCGGCATGCGCACCATGTACGAGGATGGCTTGATCAAGGCGATGCAGGGCATCACCACGATCGAGGAAGTGCTGCGTGTCACCCAGGAAGCCTGACTAGATGGCCTTGTTCCGCTACAAGGCCTTGTCGGCCACGGGCGAATCACTCGATGGCCAGATGGAAGCGGCCAACGCCGACGAGGTGATCGTACGCCTGCAGGACCAGGGCTACCTGCCGGTCGAAGCCATGCGCGCCGACCAGGCCGGCGAGACGATCAGCCTGTTTTCATTAGGCAAGAAGCGTGAGTTGAATGCAGCGCAAGTACTGCAATTCACCCAACAACTGGCGACCTTGCTTGGCGCCGGTCAACCGCTCGATCGCGCGCTCGGCATCCTGATCGAGCTTCCCGAAACCGCCGATGCCCGCAAGGTGCTCGAACGCATCCGCGAGACCGTTCGCGGAGGCGCGCCGCTGTCGGTGGCACTGGAGCAGCAGCACGGCTTGTTTTCACGCCTGTACGTAAACCTGGTGCGCGCCGGTGAATCCGGTGGTGGCCTCGACGATGCCTTGCGCCGCCTCGCCGATTACCTTGAGCGCAGCCGCGAGTTGCGCAGCCGCGTCACCAATGCGCTTACCTATCCGGTATTCCTGCTGGGCCTGGTATTTGTTTCCGTCAGCATCCTGCTGGTCGGCGTCGTGCCGCAATTCGAAGCCTTGTTCGCGAGCCTGAATGCCGAACTCGCCTGGTACACGCAGGCCGTGTTGTGGCTGAGCAGTGCGCTGCGCAATGGCTGGCCACTGATATTGGCTGGAATATTGCTGTTCGCCTGGTGGCTTAACAACCGTATCGGTGATCCCGCCTGGCGCCTGGCCATGGATGGGCGAATGCTGGCCAATCGTTATTCCGGCCCGCTGGTCGGCCGACTGGAAACCGCACGATTGGCGCGCACGCTCGGTACGCTGGTGGGCAATGGCGTGCCCCTGCTGACAGCCCTGAACCTCAGCGGCAATGTACTGTCCAACCGGGTGTTGGCCAATGCACTGGAGGCGGCGTCCAACGAGGTGAAATCCGGTTCTGGCCTGGGCTATGCATTGGGTCGGCAGAAAGTTTTCCCGCGGCTGGCGGTGCAGATGATCCAGGTCGGTGAAGAATCGGGCGAGCTCGATACGCTGCTGATCAAGGTTGCCGACACCTTCGATGTTGAAACGCGCAATGCGCTCGACCGGCTGCTGGTGTTGCTGGTGCCTGCGCTGACCATCCTGATGGCCGTCATCGTGGCTGCCATCATTCTTTCGGTACTGCTTCCGATCTACGACCTCACTGGAAACCTTGGCTGATGAAAACCAACCTGACTGCTTCCCCCGGCGGCCGCCGCATTCGTGGCATGACCCTGATCGAACTGGTGATCGTGATCGTCCTGATCGGCACCGTGCTGGCCGTGGTCGGCAGCAAGATCATCACCAACAAGAAAAGCGCCGAGGCGCGCATCACGATCACGCAGCTCAATTCACTCGCCACGCAGATCGACCAGTTCCAGGCCGACGTGGGCAACTATCCCGAGTCGCTGGAGCAGTTGTTGAACGACCCGGGCAACGTGGATGGCTGGCTCGGCCCATATGCCAAGGCGACTGATTTCAAGGACCCGTGGCACAACCCGATCGAATATCGTCGTCCTGGCGCCGACGAAGCGCCGTTCAACCTGATCAGCCTGGGCGCCGACGGCAAGATTGGCGGCGAAGGCGTGGACAAGGACGTGGTCGCGCCCTGACCGCGAATAAGGGGAGCCCGACGTGCAGCGCCAGCGCGGATTCACCCTGATCGAGCTCATCGTGGTGATCGTGCTGCTGGCGGCCGTCACGGCGATGGCGGCCTCGGTGATGAGTTCGGGCTTGCCCGGCCAGCAACTGCGCGGGGCCGCGCGCGAGATTGCCGCGCAGCTTCGCTACACGCGCGCCCAGGCCATCGTTACCGGCAAGCCACAGGTGTTCACGCTGGATGCGCGCACCCGCGAATGGCAAGGTCCAAACAAACGCCATGGCGAGTTGCGTGATGGCATCCGGATAGTCGCGACCGGCGCGCAGGTCGAACAAGCGGCGCCAGACCAGGTTTCGATTCGCTTTTTCCCCGAGGGCGCCGCGACTGGCGGGCGTATCGTGTTGCAACGCGACAGCGCCGCCTGGCAAGTGGACGTGGAGTGGTTGACCGGCGAAGTCAGGCTTGTTCGCGGCAAGGCGGGCACATGACCCGTCCGCGCGGATTCAGCTTGCTCGAAGTGATGCTGGCCTTTGTCATCCTGGCGGTGTCGATGGGCATGTTGCTGGGCATGCTGTCGCGCGGGCTGGGCCAAGTGCGCAGCTCGCAGGACGAAAGCGAGGCGACTCTCCACGCGCAGTCGCTGCTCGACCCGGTGGGTGTCATCGAGCCCGTGCAACCAGGCGAGCGAGTGGGTGAGTTCGCCAATGGTCGCTATCGCTATCGGCTCGAGACGACGGAAATCGAGGATCCTTGGCCTTCGCCTTCGCCGGCGTTACCACCGACTGTGGTCGATCCGGATGCCGGGATCAACGCGCCCAAGATCTATCGCATCGCGCTTGACGTGTGGTGGGGACCGCCCGACGCGCCGAGGCAATTGCGCTTCACGACCTTGCGTGTTCGCAGCCCACCTGCAGAGGGCGCGCCACAATGAAGCCCGCCACAATGAAGCCCGTCGCAATCAAGCACGCGCGCGGTTTCACGCTGATAGAAGTCGTGATCGCGGCGAGCTTGCTGGCAGTTGGCCTGGCGCTTGTTTTCGCCAGCATCCGCGGTGCCACGCGCGCCACCGAGCGCGCCGAGATCCAGTCGCAGCGCGAAGAGCGGCTGCGCGCGGTCCAGGGTTTCATGCGCGCGCAGATCACGGCCGCCATGCCGATCGCCTACCAGTTGGATCCGGAAACGGGCGAGGCAAGTTTCTTCACGCTGTCACCGACCAAGCTTGAATTCGTCTCGAACATGCCCGGTTACCTGTCGCGTGGCGGCCCTTACCTGCAAAGCCTGGAGCTGGTGCCGGGCGAAGGCGGGCAGCGGCTCATTTTCCAGCACCAGATGTTGACCAGTGAAGGCCCGTTGCCGGCCGAGCGCGAACCGGTGGTCTTGTTCGATGGCATCGCCGATGCCAGTTTTGACGCGCGCACCATTGACCAGGCGGCCAAGGCATCGCCCTGGCAGTCGCGATGGACGACATCCGCGCAATTACCGCCGCTGGTGCGCCTGCGCCTGCGTTTCGCCGATGGCAGTCGCCGCTGGCCCGAGTTCGTGGCGGCACCGAGGCTGGCCGTGGCAGTGACCGCGCCTCCGGAGGCAATTGCCGATGGACGCTGAGTTGGGTGCGCGGCAGCCACGCATTGGCGATCGAGGCGCCGCCCTGTTGCTGGTGCTCTGGCTGCTTGCCCTGATGACCGGCATCGTCGCTGTGTTCGCATTGAGCGCGCGCACCGAGGCACTTCAGGGCCGGTTCCTCAGCCGCAGTGTCGCGGCCAAGCTGGCTGCCGAAGCGGGTATTGAACTGGCCGCGCTGCATCTGCAGGGCACCGACCCGGACATTCGCTGGGTGCCGGACGGCCGCCCGAACACGTTTCAGTTCGAGGGCTATCAGGTCGAAGTCGCGGTACTCGACGAATCGGCGAAGATCGACCTCAATGTCGCAACGCCGGACTTGCTGATCGGATTGATCACCGCCGTCGGCAGCGATGACGAGCGGGCGCGGAAACTCGCGGGTGCGATCGCCGACTTCCGTGATCCAGACGACCTGCTTACGGCCGAAGGTGGGGCGGAGGATCCGCAATACGCGTCCGCAGGCTTGCCCTATGGCGCCAAGGACCGACCCTTCGAGTCGGTCTCGGAATTGCGCCAGGTGCTCGGCATGGATTCAACCTTGTATGAACAGTTGCGGCCGCATGTAACCGTGTACACGGGCCAGGCCCGGCCCATTCCCACGTTCGCCTCCGCTATCGTGCTGCAGGCGATGGGGCTGCCCGCAGACGAGATTGCGCTGATCCTCGCGCAGCGCGCGCTTGCGCAAGCGGGCCAGCCCCCGCCCGAACCAGGGCAACTGGGCTCGCTCGCCGAGCAAGGAACGGGCACGTATAGTATTTCCAGCCTTGCGACCCGCAATGACGGGACCCGGGCGCAAATCCAGGTCGCCCTCCGAATCGGTAGCGGAGGCGCCTTTGGGCAGCTTTATTTGCCTCTGTCTTGGCGCATGGGAGAATCTGACTGATGGCAGCTACCGACAACCTGTTCCAGGCAATGGAACCGCTACGCCTGCGCTACCTGGACAGCCCGCTGCCGGGCTGGCTGCGCGTGGCTGGCGAAACGGTGCTGGCCATGCTGCCCGATTCACTGCGTCGCCAACTCGGTGTTCGCCACCGCCGCCTGCTGATGAGCCTGGACGCCGAGGGCCTGAAACTGCGCGCGCAGATGGACGAGCGCAGCCATCTGGTCGGCGTGCTGCCCGTGGACGATGCTGTCCTGCTGGAACAACTGCGCGAGCTGCTTGACCACAACGCGGGCAACGTACCGCGTTGGCTGGTGGTGGACCTGGGCCAGACCCTGCGTCCGGTCATCAGCGTGCCGGCGTCGGCCGAAGCCCGCTTGCGCGAAGTGATGCTGCACGAAATCGATCGGCAGACGCCGTTCTCGCACGACCAGGTCAGCTTTGAGCCTCGCATCCTGTCGCGCGATCCACAGACCCGGCAGTTGCGCGTCGAACTGGTGGTGCTGCCGCGCGCGAGGCTGGATGCGGCGATGGCCTTGCTCGGTCCGCTTGCCAACGGCCTGGCTGGCGTGGACGTAGGCAACGCCGATGGGTCCAGGTTGGGCGTCAACCTGTTGCCGCTGGCCGGCCGCAGCGCCCGGCAGGACCGCTCGCACAACGTCAATCGCTGGCTGGCGCTGATAGTCGTCTCCGCACTGTTTGGCGCGATGTGGGTGATGCTTTCCAATCGCACTGCCGAACTCGAAGCGACGACCGTGCGCGTCGACGCGGCCAAGGCCAAGGCGCGGGAAGTACGCATCCTCCGCAATTCATTGAAGGGCTCTGCCGATGCCGCCAATTTCCTCGCACGCCTCAGCGCCAGGCAGCCGACCACGCTTGCAGTAATGGCCGACCTGACCAGGCGTATACCGGACAGCACTTATCTGGAAAAGATCGCGATCAACGACGGCAACATCGTGTTGATCGGGCAAAGCCAGCGCGCGGCGGACCTGGTCGGGCTATTGCAGGGTTCGACACTGTTCAAGACGCCGACACTGACCGGATCGGTGCAGACCGATCCGCGCACCGGCAAGGAGCGCTTCACGCTCACCGCTGTCGTCACCGGTAGCAATCGCGACAAGGAGGTCGCCGATGCGTCCGTCCGCAAGCGCTGATCGCTGGCGCATCCTGGCCGGCGTGGCCTTGGCGCTGCTCGCCGTGTACCTGGTGACCGTGCACTGGTGGTTCACCGCGCCGATGCTGGACATGGGCGCGCAAGTCACCGCGTTGCGCGACGAGGAACAAGCCCTGCGCCTGCAAATCGCCCAGCGGTCCGAGCTGCAGGGAAGGCTGGCGCAGGTGCGCCAGTTTGAAACCGCCAATCCCGGTTTCCTGCCCGAAAGCACCCGCGAACTCGCCAGCGCCGGCCTGGTGCAACGACTGCAGCAGGTGGTAGCGAATGCGAGCCCCAATCCCAACGCCTGCCAGATCACCGCGCAAACGCCAACTGACATGCCGACCCAGGAACCGTTTCCGCGGGTGATGGTGCAAGTGCGCCTGCGCTGCGGCACTGGCGAACTGGCGGCCGTGTTGCATGCCCTGGAAAGCGGCAGCCCACAATTGTTCATCGACAACCTCGACATGCTGTCGCGTCGCAGTTACCTGGCCACGGTGGGCGATACCGGTGGGCTGGATGTGAGCTTCGACTTGTTCGGTTACCTCAAGGCCCCGCGGGAGGCCAGCCGTGGCTGACACCCTGCGTCCACTTACCATGCTGCTGGCGGCGGCGGGCCTCTGGGCCTTGTCGGTGCTCGTGCTGGCGCTGGCGGGCCTCGGCAGCCGGTTCCCCACGCCCACGGCAACGATCCAGGCGCCTGCATTGCCGAAGATAACGCTTACCCGCAGCGAACCGCGCCTTGGTGCGTACGCCAACTATATGGAAGTCGGGAAGCGGCCACTGATGATGCCCGATCGCCGCCCTGGCATCACGCCCAGCGCCGACGGGCAGGGCACGTCCGACCTTGATGTCACGCTGACCAGCGTGATGATTACCGCCAACCTGCAAGTGGCCATCCTCACCGACAACAAGGACGCCAGCAGTCGTCGCGTGCGCATCGGCGAAACAGTAGCCGGAAGTAACTGGCGCCTGGTGCAACTCGAGCCTCGTCGCGCCTTGCTGGAAGGGCCGACCGGACAACGCGAGCTGTTGTTGCGCGTGTTCGATGGCAAGGGCGGCCAGGCGCCGACGCCGAGCATGGCGCGTGCCGAACCACAAACCGATGCGGATGGTGAAGCCACGGCGCAGCCCCCTGCGCCGCCACAGCCTGTTGCCGGAGTCGCGCCCCGGGTTGATCATGCGCCCGCAGTGGCCCGGCCCGAACAAGGTGCCGCCGCCGTGCTTACCCAGGAACAACAAGTCGAAGCCATCCGCCGTCGCATCGAGGCTCGCCGTGCGCAGATGCGTGCCGATGCCGCCGCCGGATCCCAAGAAAAATGACCCAGCACAGAAGAATGCAGCCATGACTTTCCCGATCCGATTCTCATTGCTCGCGCCGATTTGCCTGGCGACGGCGCTCGCCGGCTGTGTTACGCCGACCGCGCCGCGAATGGACCGCAATCCCGATGCCCTGGCCGTCGCGCCGGCAGCCATGCCCGCAAGCGGGTCCATCGCCGGCACCGGCGAGGGCAACACATCGTCGCGAAATGCGAAGCCGACCATTACC
>JBBRXD010000096.1:0-7781 GCA_038248775.1 Lysobacterales bacterium
GGAAAGATAGCTGAAATTGTCTCTCGGGCGAGAACTGGCTCAAGCTCGGATGCGAGCTGCGCGCAGATCGCGGCCGAGGCCGCTCCCGCAAAGAAACAAAAAAAGGCGACCGGAGTGCGGTCGCCTAATCCCTGCTCAAGGGTTTGTGCCGCCGCTTTCCGGGGAGAGACAAAGCGGCAAGGCAATGATGTGAACGCAGCTTTATGAACAAACCGGACAGCACTTGGAAGCGGTTCCACGCCACGCAACCCGGTACATGGCACCTTTTGGCCGTCCTGATTAGAGCGATTGCTTTACACTACGCCGCGCCTTGCGCCCTGCTGGCAAAGCATCTGACACTTACATTCCCTTCATTTACAGTGACTTAGCTGCGCAACTTTAGAACCTTCCGAGGCTTGCCCCGGACCTGCACCCGCGCACTCAGCCCCGGAGCTCCCATGATTTTTGAAACCCTCGCCCAGACCGGCCATGAAGAAGTCATCTTTTGCCACAACAAGGATGCCGGCCTGAAGGCGATCATCGCCATCCACAACTCGGTGCTCGGCCCGGCCCTCGGCGGCCTTCGCATGTGGCCGTATGCCACCGAACAGGACGCGCTGGACGACGTGCTGCGCCTGAGCCGGGGCATGACCTACAAGGCAGCGGTGTCGGGCCTGAACCTGGGCGGCGGCAAGGGCGTGATCATCGGCGATCCGAGCAAGGACAAGTCCGAGGCGCTGTTCCGCTCGTTCGGCCGTTTCGTCAATTCCCTGAACGGCCGCTACATCACCGCCGAAGATGTCGGCATTGACGTCAACGACATGGAATATGTGTTCCGCGAAACCCCATTCGTTACCGGCGTGCACCAGGTGCATGGCGGTTCGGGCGACCCGTCGCCGTTTACCGCGTACGGCACGCTGCAAGGCCTGATGGCCGCGCTGCAGGTGAAGTTCGGCAATGAAGAAGTGGGCAACTACGCGTACGCCGTGCAAGGCGTGGGTCACGTCGGAATGGAATTCGTCAAGCTGCTGCGCGAGCGCGGCGCGAAAGTGTTCGTGACCGATATCAACAAGGAACTGGTGCAGCGGGCGGTCGACGACCACGGCGCCGAAGCCGTTGCCCCGGACCAGATCTACGACGTGGACGCCGAGGTCTATTCGCCTTGCGCCCTGGGTGGCACGGTGAACGCCAACACCTTGCCGCGCCTGAAGTGCCAGGTGATCTGCGGCGCCGCCAACAACCAGCTGGCCAACGACGAGATCGGCGATGAAGTCGAGCGCAGGGGTATCCTGTACGCGCCCGACTATGCGGTGAATGCCGGTGGCCTGATGAACGTGTCGCTGGAAATCGACGGTTACAACCGCGAACGCGCCATGCGCATGCTGCGCACGATTTACTTCAACCTGGGCCGCATCTTCGAAATCGCCAAGCGCGACAACATCCCGACCTACAAGGCCGCCGACCGCATGGCCGAAGAGCGCATCAACGCCATCGGCAAGCTGCGCCTGCCGCACCTGGGCACCACCGCGCCCCGCTTCCAGGGCCGTAGCGGGCGCTGACCGGATGCGCACCTTTCCGCTTGGCGAAGAACTCGATGCACTGCGCGATGCCGTGCGCAGCTTCGCCGACCGCGAGATCGCGCCGCGCGCCGCGCAGATTGACCACGACAATCTGTTTCCGCCGGACCTGTGGCCGAAGCTGGGCGAAATGGGATTGCTCGGCATCACCGTCCCGACCGAATTCGGCGGCTCGGGCATGGGCTACCTGGCCCACGTGGTGGCGATGGAAGAAATCTCCCGCGCGTCCGGCTCGATTGGCCTGAGCTACGGTGCGCATTCCAACTTGTGTACGCAAAATCTCTACGTCAATGGCAATGAAGCGCAGCGCCGGAAATATTTACCTGGCCTGTGCGACGGCACGTCGAAGGGCGCGCTGGCGATGAGCGAGGCCGGCGCGGGATCGGACGTGGTCGGTTCGATGAGCTGCCGCGCGGTGAAGCAAGGCAACGCCTGGGTCGCCAGTGGCAGCAAGATGTGGATCACCAACGGTCCGGAAGCCGACGTGCTGGTGGTGTATATGCGCACCGCTGGCAAGGACGCCGGATCGCGCTGCATGACCGCCTTCATCATCGAGCGCGGCATGAGGGGATTTTCCACAGCGCAAAAACTCGACAAGCTCGGAATGCGCGGATCCAATACCTGCGAACTGGTGTTCGACAACTGCGAAATCCCGGAAGAGAACGTGCTGGGCGAAGTGAACCAGGGCGTGAAGGTATTGATGTCGGGCCTCAACACCGAACGCCTGGTCTTGAGCGGCGGCCCGATCGGCCTGATGCAGGCCGCGCTCGACATCACCCTGCCCTACGTGCGCGAACGCCGCCAGTTCGATGCGGCCATCGGCACCTTCGGATTGATGCAGGGCAAGATCGCCGACATGTACACCGCACTGCAGTCCTCCCGCGCCTTCGCCTACCAGGTCGCCCGCGACTTCGATGCCGGCCACAGCTCGCGCGCCGATGCCGCCAGTTGCCTGCTGCACGCCTCCGAATCCGCCGTGCAGGTAACGCTGGAAGCCATCCAGTCGCTCGGCGGCAACGGCTACATCAACGAATACGCCACCGGCCGATTGCTGCGTGACGCGAAGTTGTACGCCATTGGCGCCGGCACCAACGAAATCCGTCGCATGCTGATTGGTCGCGAGTTGTTCGATTCGCTCTAGACTTTTTCGAATCTAAAGCGGTACACATCTTTAGCGCGACGACCGGCTGCCGGTCTTCCCAAAGTCATGTGGGTTCGGATCGCGCGAGCCTGAAGCAGCGCATCGAACATCGCGGGTGGTGGGTAAGGCAAACGCGATTGGCAACTGCGGTTGGCGATATCGCCTGACCCTTAACGCTCGTGCGCAACCCCGCGATGTGGCGAGTGCGGACTGGGGTCGGGTCGCGGGACCGTCGGCGGGAGGGACCCCGCCGACGAGCCTACAGGGACGTACTTGCGGCGGGTCCCGCGAACCGGCACCAGGCCGCGATCGTCGCACCGCGGGGCTTCATAGCCGTGCTTGTGGGATAATTGCCGTTTACGAAATCCGGAGTCGTTGCCATGTCGAATGTCGTGATCGTCGGTGCCAAGCGCACCGCCCTGGGTGCCTTGCTCGGCCAGTTCACCGGCGTGCCCGCCACCCAGTTGGGCGCAACTGCCATTCGTGCTGCGCTCGAGCAGTCCGGTGTGCCCGCCGAAGACGTATCCGAAGTGTTGATGGGTTGCGTGTTGCCGGCGGGCCTTGGCCAGGCGCCGGCGCGCCAGGCGTCCATCGCCGCGGGCATTCCCACCTCAGCCGGCGCGACCACCATCAACAAGGTTTGCGGCAGCGGCATGAAGGCTGTGATGCTTGGCCATGATTTGATCAAGGCCGGGTCCGCCGACATCGTGGTGGCAGGCGGGATGGAGAGCATGACCAATGCGCCGCACCTGTTGAATGGTTCGCGCACCGGCATCCGTTTCGGCAGCGCCGAGATGCTCGACCACATGGCCTGGGACGGCCTGACCAATCCGTACGACAAGCAGCCGATGGGCAACTTCGGCGAGCTGTGCGCCGGCAAGTACAACTTCACCCGTGAAGAGCAGGATGCATTCGCTTCTGAATCCGTGCGCCGCGCGCAGGCTGCCGTTGCCAACGGAACCTTCAAGGCCGAGATCGCGCCGGTTACCGTCAGCGGCCGCAAGGGCGATGTGATTGTTGATACCGACGAACAACCCGGCAAGTGCGACATCGCCAGGATCCCGACGTTGAAGGCCGCGTTCAAGAAAGACGGCACCATCACCGCCGCCAGCTCGTCCAGCATCAACGACGGCGCCGCGGCGCTGGTGCTGATGCGCGACGACGATGCCAAGGCCCGCGGCCTCGCACCGCTGGCGCGCATCGTCGCGCACGCCACGCACTCGCAGGCGCCGGAATGGTTCACCACCGCGCCGGTGGCTGCCATCCAGAAATTACTGGACAAGGCTGGCTGGTCGGTTGGCGAGGTGGACCTGTTCGAGGTGAACGAGGCGTTTGCGACCGTGGCCATGGCCCCGATGCGCGAGTTGGGAATCGACCATTCAAAGCTCAACGTCAACGGCGGTGCCTGCGCCCTGGGCCACCCGATCGGGGCCAGCGGTGCCCGACTGCTCGTCACGTTGATTCACGCACTTCAGCGCAGTGGCGGCCGGCGCGGCGTGGCAGCCCTGTGCATCGGCGGTGGCGAAGCAACGGCCATTGCCATCGAAATGGCTTGAAACAAGCCCGAGCCACGTAAATCAGGCTGAACCCCAGCCAAACCGCTTGACTCTGGGCCAGTTTTTGTCATTATTCGAGGCGCGTGCGCCCCGGGCGCACGTATTTGTTTGATATCAACAATTTGTTAACGTCTAGACTGAGGAATTAACCATGTCCCTGAACAAAACCCTGCTTGCCCTGGCTCTCGGCCTCGCCCTGACGGCGTGCTCGAAGCAAGACGACTCCGCTGCTGACGCCGCTGCCACCGCGACCGACGCCGCTGCCACCGCCACCGACGCTGCTGACACCGCTGCTGACGCTGCTGCCACCGCCGACGCCGCTGCTTCTGACGCCGCCGCTGCCACCACCGACGCAATGGCCACCGACGCTGCCGCAATGGCGACCGACGCCGCTGCCACCGCGACCGACGCCGCTGCTGACGCCACCGCTTCGGCTGACGCCGCTGCGGCCGACGCCGCTGCCGCTGACATGTCGGCTGAAGAGAAGAAGTAAGCACCTGCTTACTGCATCTTTTGCAGAAAACTGAAACCGCCGGCGAAAGCCGGCGGTTTTTTATTGCGCGATCGTCGCATCTCGTTTGCAAATTGCACGACTGATTTTCTTTCTGCACGAAACTTTTTTCTTGCAACTGAATGCGCAATCATGGAAGCCTGAATGGTTGCCTGTCGGTGAACTCGCGAGCACTTGGCAATGAACGACTTGCTGAATATGCTGGCCGCGGCTCGAGGCACGTTGCGTGTCGCGCCCATTCCATCGCCTAGACAAGGAAATCAAACATGTCCCTGACCAAAACCATGCTCGCCCTCGCACTGGGCCTCGCCCTCACCGCCTGTTCCAACAAGGACCAGGCTGAGAACGCCGCAACCGACGCCAACGAATCTGCTGCCGATGCCACCGAGGCTGCTGCTGACGCGAATGCTTCCGCGATGGATGCTTCCGGTAGCGCTACCGGTGACGCCGCCGCGCTGGCCGCCGATGCCGCTGCCTCCGCTGCTGGCACCGCGACCGACGCCGCTGCTGCTGCCGACATGGCTGCCGCCCAAGCCGCTGCTGCCGGGAGCGGTGAAGCTGCCGACATGAAGGCCGATGCGGCCGAAGTTGCCGAAGACATCGCCGACTCCGCTGAAAACGCCGCCGAGCAGGCGCGTGATGACGCGGCCCGCGCTGCCGATGCTGGCAAGAACTAAGTAGCAAAACTCCGGAACGCCCCTGAAGCCTTCCCGCAGTGAAGACAGGAAAGGGCGTGCTTCGGCACGCCCTTTCTCTTTTTGACCGGCGAGCCGTAAACTCAAGCGGTTAATCGCCGAGTGCACCGCGCATGCCATCGCTGAAGTCCCAGATCGACAAACACAGTCCCGACTTCCAGGACAACACGGCCTCCTTGCAGGCGCAGGTCGCCGACCTGGACGCCAAGCTCGAGCGCGTCGCGCTGGGCGGTGGTGAAAAAGCCCGCGCCAAGCACACGGCGCGCGACAAGCTGCTGCCGCGCGAGCGGGTCAGCGCCCTGCTCGATCCGGGCTCGCCCTTCCTTGAATTTTCCGCACTTGCTGCCGACGGCATGTACGACGACCAGTCGCCCTGCGCCGGCATCATCACCGGCATAGGCCGCGTGCACGGCCAGGAAGTGGTGGTGGTCGCCAACGATGCGACCGTGAAAGGCGGCACCTATTTTCCGATGACGGTGAAAAAGCACCTGCGTGCGCAGGAGATCGCGCTGGAAAACTGCCTGCCCTGCGTGTACCTGGTCGATTCCGGTGGCGCCTTCCTGCCACTCCAGGACGAGGTATTCCCGGACAAGGAACATTTCGGCCGCATCTTCTACAACCAGGCACGGATGTCGGCGAAGAACATTCCACAGATCGCGGTGGTGATGGGCAGTTGCACCGCGGGCGGCGCCTACGTGCCGGCGATGTGCGATGAAAGCATCATCGTGCGCAACCAGGGCACGATCTTCCTGGGCGGCCCGCCCCTGGTGAAGGCTGCCACCGGCGAAGTAGTGGACGCTGAATCCCTGGGCGGCGCCGAAGTGCATACCAGCATCTCCGGGGTCGCCGACCATCTGGCCGAAAACGACGGCCACGCACTGGCGATCGCCCGCGACATCCTGGCGCACCTCAACCGCAAGAAGCAGTTGCCGGTCGCGGTGAAGGAACCCCTGGATCCGCTATATCCCGCCGAAGAGTTGTACGGCGTGATCCCGAAAGACACCCGCAAGGGTTTCGACATCCGCGAGATCATCGCGCGGATCGTCGATGGCTCGGATTTCCAGGAATTCAAGGCGCGCTACGGCAAGACCCTGGTAACGGGCTTCGCCCACATCCACGGCTATCCGGTGGGCATCATCGCCAACAACGGCATACTGTTTGCCGAAAGTGCGCTCAAAGGCGCGCATTTCATCGAACTGTGCAACCAGCGCGATATCCCGCTGGTGTTCCTGCAGAACATCACCGGCTTCATGGTCGGCAAGAAGTACGAAAACGCCGGCATCGCCAAGGACGGCGCCAAGATGGTGACTGCGGTAGCCTGTTCGCACGTGCCCAAGTTCACCGTGGTGATTGGCGGCAGCTTCGGCGCCGGCAACTACGCGATGTGCGGCCGCGCGTATGGCGGTCGGTTCCTTTGGCTGTGGCCCAATGCCCGCATTTCGGTGATGGGCGGCGAGCAGGCAGCATCGGTGTTGGCAACCGTGAAGCGCGACGGCATGGAAGCGGCTGGACAGGAATGGTCCGCTGCCGACGAAGAAGCATACAAAGCCCCCATTCGCGACCAGTACGAACGACAGGGACACCCCTACTACGCGAGCGCCCGTTTATGGGATGACGGCATCATCGATCCGGTCGATACGCGCCGCGTGCTGGGCATGGCATTGTCGGCATCGTTCAACGCGCCCATCATCAAGGAGCGCTTCGGCGTTTTCCGGATGTAGTCGAGTCGCGCTTGCGGCTCAGTACATTTCGTACTCGAGCTGGAAACGCAACGTAAGGTCCGGTGCGGCGTCGTTCAAACCAGCCAGCACCGCTGCGTCATAACCGATCTTGTTGCCGCTGGCGAGCCGCTGGGTGCCAAACAACGCCGGTCCGATGCTGTGCTTGTCGTCATCGCCGAGTGCGTCAACGGTGCCCAGGCCGCCGAAGCCCTGCATGCCCCACTCCAGCGCCTCATTGCCGCGCCACTTCACCTGCCAGGCATAGTCGAGCTCGGTGTCGTCACCGGCGCCGCGGCCGACCTGGCGTTCGAAGATGAAGTTGAGGTTGACGATGGTGGGGCCGACCTCCTTCATGAACATCGGGCCGATCTTCAATTCATCGGGACCGTCGGCGAAGGTGTGTTCGTATTCGATGAACAAACCAACATCCGCCCAGTGCTTTCCCTGCTCGGTCAGCACGATGATGTTTTCCCACTCGACGGCGGCGATGCGCCCGCCGAATCCGGTCTCACCTTCGTATTCAACGACCAGTTCGGTCTTCCAGCGGTCGGTTACGCCGTAGCCGATGTCGAAGATGTAAGCATATTCATCGGGGCCAGTA
>JBBRXD010000097.1:0-7759 GCA_038248775.1 Lysobacterales bacterium
ATCGCCGCGATCATCACTGCGCCGTGGCCGCGACTGGAGATGCGTTCGTACTTGCGCCGCTCGCCGTTGGAAAATTCCAGGTCGATGGTTTCTCGGCGGTAACCGCCCGATTCGTGCTCCTGGCGGCCGTGGATGATGGGCAGGATGGCCATCAGTCATGGACAGGACGGCGGCGGGTCGGGATCATGGGCGCATGCAGCAAGATAAAAGCGATGCACAGATGCTAGCAGAGGCAGCCGGGCTTCGGGCGCGCGACCTTGCCGTGCTGTGGCATCCGTGTACGCAAATGGCCGAGCATCCCGACGCGCTGCCGCTGCTGCCGATCCGGCGGGGCCGTGGCGCCTGGCTGGAGGGCGTGGACGGCCACCGCTACCTGGACGCGGTCAGTTCGTGGTGGACCAACCTGTTCGGCCACGGCGAGCCGCGCATTGCCGCTGCCATCGCCCGACAGGCGCAGGAACTCGAGCATGTCATCTTCGCCGGTTTCACCCACGAGCCCGCCGTACTGCTGGCGGAATCGTTGCTGCGGATTGCACCCCCGGGGCTGGCTCGCGTGTTTTATGCCGACAACGGTTCGGCGGCAGTGGAAATCGCGCTGAAGATGAGTTTCCACGCACACCTCAATCGCGGCGACAGCCGGCGTCGGCGTTTCATCGCGCTGGAGAACGGCTACCACGGCGAAACGCTGGGCGCCCTGTCCATGGCCGACATTCCGCTGTACCGCCGCACCTACGCCCCGCTCCTGCTGACGCCGCTGTTCGCGCCCTCGCCCGATGGCTACGACGCCGCCCCCGGCGAGTCGGCGGAACAATGCGCGTTGCGCCGCGCCGACCAGTTGCAAGCCTTGTTCGAAGCCAACGAGGGCGAGGTCTGTGCGCTGATCCTCGAGCCGCTGGTGCAATGCGCCGGGGGCATGCGCATGCACCACCCCGCCTATGTGCGGCGCGCGCGGGAGATTTGCGATGCGCATGGCGCGCACCTGATTGCCGACGAGATCGCCGTGGGCTTCGGCCGCAGCGGCACCCTGTTCGCCTGCGAACAATCGGGGATCACGCCCGATTTCCTGTGCCTGTCGAAGGGACTGACCGGCGGATTCATGCCACTTTCCGCCGTGCTGACCACGGCCCGGGTTTACGAAGCCTTCCTTGATGAAAGCCGTGAACGCGCCTTCCTGCATTCGCACAGCTATACCGGCAATCCACTTGGCTGCGCCGCGGCGCTGGCCTCGTTGTCCATCTTCCAGTCGGAACCGGTGCTGGAATCAAACCGGATAACCGCCGCCCGCATGGCGGCGCTGGCCGAACCCCTGCGCGATCATTCGCATGTCGCCGATGTCCGGCAGACGGGTATGATCCTGGCCATCGAAGTGGTGGCTGACCGCGCTACGCGACGTCATTTCGACCCGCGCGAAAAGCGCGGCCTGCGCGGCTATCGCCATGCACTGGATAACGGCGTGCTGCTGCGGCCCCTGGGCGAAGTGTTGTACTGGATGCCGCCGTATTGCATCGACGAAGCGGCACTGCAGCAGCTGGCGCGCGTCACCACCGGCGCCATCGACAGCATAGTTGCCTGATGCGCGTCATCCGCCTTTTCGTGGATGCGGTGCTGGCCGAGGACGCTGTAGTGGTCTTGCCCGAGGATGCGGTGGCACATCTGGTGCGCGTGCTTCGAATGGGGCTGGGCGACCTGGTCACGTTGTTCAATGGTGATGGGTTCGACTATCCGGCAAAAATATCGTCGCTCTCGAAGAAGGCTGCCGAGGTGCAGGTGCTCGGGCAGCGCGGGGTGGACAACGAGTCGCGCTTGCACCTGACGTTGGCGCAAGGCATCGCCCGCGGCGAGAAAATGGACCTGATCATGCAAAAGGCAACCGAACTGGGCGTGATCCGGATTGCGCCGGTCATTACCGAGCGCACCGAAGTTCGACTGGACGGCGAACGCGCAGCCAAGCGCATGTTGCACTGGCGGGGTGTGGTGGTGGCGGCCTGCGAACAGAGTGGCCGCGCGCGCGTGCCCGAGGTGATGGAAGCGCAAACCTTGGCCAATTTTGCCAGCGATACGTCGCCCGGCCTTCGCTTCATCCTTGATCCATTGGCGGAAAAAGGCATCGCCGATGCCGGTATCGAGCCGGGCCAGCGGGTGACTTTGCTGATTGGCCCGGAAGGCGGATTGTCGGAGCGCGATCGCCTGGTATTGCACGCGGCGGGCTACCAGGGTCTGCGACTGGGTCCCCGGATACTGCGTACGGAAACAGCGGGACTGGCGGCCTTGGCTGCCATCAATGCGTTGTATGGGGACTGGCGCTAGGTAGGAGATCGCGGCCGAGGCCGCTCCCACAGAGGGCGTCAGGCGGCCTGCGACAGTGCCTTGTCAATCAGTGTTTCGAGGCCGAACAGGTCCGGAACGGCCGCTGCATCGTCGTTCAACATCACCATCGAGTGAATGCCGACCGGCAGGTCTTTCTGTCCGGTTTCAGACAGCGCGGAATGCGCCACTGTCACCAGGCGCGGGAAGCCCTGCGACAACACCGCGAAGTAAGGCAGTTTCGGGTTTCCGCCGAGCGCCTTTAGCACCACCACCTTGGCACCAATTTGGCCCTCTTCGTCCGACCAGCCGGCGAATCGGGAAAATGAAAGCAGCGGCAAACGCCAACCGCGCCAACGGATCTGGCCGAGCATCCAGGACGGTGCGTTTTCAACCGGCTCCGGTTCGGAGAAGGTGATCACCTCGGCCACCGATGCGTTGGGCAGCAACAGGCGGCCCTGGTTGACGCTGATCAGCACGCCTCGGATGTCGCGGATCGGTACATTCATCGAAAATCTCCTTGGATCAAGCGGGCCAGCGCGCGGCAATCTGCCGCGCCAGGCCAAGCGCCGGATAGACAGGCGCACCCTGCCGCTGCATCGCGTCCGCAGCGGCGGAATCGAAACAGACTTCCGGGTCCTGGGCCAATACCAACCCACCACCGTCGCGAACCGCGAGGATGGCGGGAACCATTTGTGCATCGGCGCCGCTGAGCACGATCACCATGCTTTCAGGTGCGGAAACCGCGAGCAACAGGCTGGTCAGCGTGCCGGCAGAAAACGACAGGTTGCCATCGCTGGCTTGCGCGGAAAGGCCAGCCGGCAGCAAGGTCACCTTGCCACCTTTCGGCACCCCGCCTTCCAGGGCGAGCACGACAGGCAGCTTGCTGATCTTTGCCAATTGCTCGACGAGTCGTTCGTGCTTGCCCACTTCCAGGTGCTGGTAGAGCAACACGGGCACGGACAGGGACTCGGGCAAGCTCGACAGCAACTGGCGCACCGCATCGGGTCCACCCAAACCGGCAAGTATCACGACGGCGCCCATGCCTGCGGACGCGGACGCCGACGACGCAATGACCATTGCTGGCGCGTCGCTTTCCATCGGCGCCAAAGCCAGGTTGCTGAAATCAAAGCTCGACGTCGCGGGCGGCGCGACCACGGCGACTGCTTCCATCGATTCTTCTTCCATGACCACCGGCTCGACGACGGCAACGGCCGCGACATGGTCGCGCTTGTCGAAGGCTTCCAATTGCGCGGCCAGCTCGGCCATGTCGGCATTGAGGTCGCCAGCAACCGGTTCGGTCGGCGTAAAGCTGGAGAAGCTGAAGGATTCATTGAAATCGAGGTCACCGAATCCGGAATCCGCCGCTTGCGCCAATCCTGGTTCGGGCGCCTGGGCCGTGGGAGGAGCGAGGTCTGATTCGAGGCTCGACAAGTCCAGGTCCATGTCCATGTCCAGGCCCATATCCGGCGTCGCCAGCGACACGCTCATCGGAACCGAGTCCGCAAGCGCGGCGGCATCTGTCGTGTAATCTTCAAAGCGGGCTTCGTCCATCAATTGCGCGGGCGTGGGCGGCGCGCCCGTTTCCGACAGTTCGGTTTCAGGCCAGGCTGGCGCATCCGCGGGTGTGGGCGGCAAACCGTCGTGACCAAGCAACTTGCTGGCCACGTGCCTGGCCCAGCGATTCAAGTCCCAGCCATCCAGTTTCGAGGTTACTTCGGCATCGTCGAACATCACTTCCACGCCGGGCGCAGCGAGCAGGTCGTCGAAACGCTCCAAGGCGATTTCGATCGCGGGCTCAAGGCTGACGAGGTAGTAATTTGGAAGGGCCGCGGCGACGTCCGACGGATCAAGCTGCAGAGGGTCGCCTTCCGCCACAACCGTGGCACCAGCATCGCTGAGCGCGGTGCGCAATTGATCGCGCGCCTTCCCTGCGCGGGCCAGCAGGGCGACGCGAACGCCGTCCTCAGCCATTGACTACCTCCAAGCCCAGCATCTCAAACACATTGCGCATGAGTTCGGGCTCCTGGTAGGGCTTGCCAAGGTAACGGTCGACGCCGATATCCATGGCGCGCTGGCGATGTTTCTCGCCGGTACGCGAGGTGATCATAATGATCGGCACATCTTTCAGGCGTGGATTGGACTTCATGTTCTGCGCAACTTCGTAACCATCCATGCGCGGCATCTCGATGTCGAGCAAGACCAAATCGGGCACGCGCTCGGCCATTTTTTCAACCGCATCCACGCCGTCTTTCGCCGTTAGCACTTCCATGTTGTTGCGTTCAAGCACGCGGCCGGTGACCTTGCGCATGGTGATGGAATCGTCCACTACCATGACCACGGGGATGCGGCGTGCAGCAGCTACAGGAACCGCTGCGACCGGCGTGATATCGCGGATGATCGCGGAATGGCGACGCACCAGCGGGGCAACGTCAAGGATAACCACCACACGACCATCGCCCATGATGGTGGCGCCGAAAATGCCAGGCACCGAGTTGACCTGCGGGCCGACCGGCTTCACCACGATTTCCCGGCTGCCCAGCACCTGGTCGATCGAGATGGCGGTACGCAGTTCACCGGACCGGGCGAGCAGCAGCGGCATCTGCAAGCTGTCCTGTGCCTTCGCCGGGGCGTGGCCGATCAGCGTGCCCAGGTCGTGGATCGCGTAGTCCTCGCCTGCATAGTTGAATACTGGATTCGACGTGGCCAATTGCTTGTCGAGTTCGGTGCGGCCAATGCGGCCCACGCCTTGCACGGAGGCAATCGGCACCGCAAAACTGGTATCGCCGATTTTGACGAATACGGCCTTCGTGACGGCCAGCGTGAACGGCAGGCGGATGACGAATTCGCTGCCCTTGCCCTCCTCCGACTTGATCTGCAGCGTGCCGCCGAGCTGGCGGATTTCGCTGTAGACCACATCCATCCCGACGCCGCGTCCCGACAAGCGGCTGACCGTTTCGGCGGTGGAAAAACCAGTCTCGAGGATCAGGCTATAAAGCGCCTCGTCGGAAAGTTCGGCATCGGGCTTGATCAGTCCGCGCTCGAGCGCCTTGTCGCGAATGGCTTTCTTGTTCAGGCCGATACCATCGTCGCTGACCTTCAGCACGACTTCGGATCCTTCGCGATGCACCGCGATGCGGACCGTGCCTTCTTCCGTCTTCTTCGCCTTGCGCCGGTCTTCCGGCTGCTCCAGGCCATGGGCCATGGCGTTGCGCAGCATGTGTTCGAGCGGCGCAGTCATGCGGTCGAGCACGTTGCGATCCATTTCGCCGGACGCTCCGTCCACTTTCAGCTGAACCTGCTTGCCGGTATCGGTGGCGGCCTGGCGCAACACGCGCCGCAATCGCGGGACCAGTGCGTCGAAGGGCACCATGCGTGTACGCATCAGGCCTTCCTGCAGGTCCGAGCTCACTCGCGACTGCTGTAACAGCAAGGTTTCATACTGGCGGGTCAATTCGTCCAGCACGCCCTGCAGGTTGACCAGGTCGTTTGCGGACTCGTTCAATGCGCGGGTCAGCTGCTGCTGGTTGGTGAAGCGGTCCAGTTCGAGCGGATCGAAACGCTCGTCATTGGCTTCGCCCTCGCGCTGGTAGCGCGCAATGATCTGCGCTTCGGTCTCGATGTCCAGGCGGCGCAGCTGCTCGCGCAGTCGCGTCGTAGTCTGGTTGAGCTCGCCAAGATTGCTTCGGAACGCGCCCAACTGCTGTTCCAGTCGTGCGCGATAGATCGCTACCTCACCGGCGTAGTTCACCAGTCGGTCGAGCAGGTCGGCGCGGATTCGGACCTGTTCCTGCGGCGCCCGAACGCCGGTCATTTCGTCTTCCGCGCCCATCTCATCCAGCGGCGCGGACAACGCGTCGAGGGCGGTGGTCTGGGTGGGCGGACGCATCGAGGCGGATGCCGTTGCCGATGCCGTTGCCGATGCCGTTGCCGATGCCGGGGCTGGGGCTGGGGTCGGGGCGACGGTTCCGGCGACGGCGACCTGATCGAGCGAAACACCTTCGGACAGCGCTTCCACCTGCGCAATCAGGCCAACAGGCGTGGACACGGCCCTGCGCTCGCCGATACGGGCAACCATGCCGTGCAGGCGGTCGAAGCCACGTTCGAGCACGACGACGCCGGTCTGGTCGAGTTGCTGGCGACCTTCGGCCACCGACTCAAGCAGGGATTCCATGGCGTGACCCAACTCGCCGACAGCGTAGATGCCGGCCATGCGCGCGCCGCCCTTCAGGGTATGCAGGTCGCGCTGCAGGGTGATAATGGAGTCGCGGTCTTCCGCCTGCTCGCGCAAGAGCGCCAGCACGCCATCGGAATGGTCGAGGATGTCGTTGGACTCTTCCAGGAACAGGTCGAGCAGTTCCGGGTCGAGGTCGCTCATATCGAGGTCGGCATCCGGGTCTTCCGGGTCCACGGCCATCGGCACCGACGGACGCTGTTGGCGGACCGGCTCGGCGGCAAGCACTGCCGGGCTGGCGGCAAGGGCCGCCTCGGCGATTTCCTCGGTCGAATCTTCAAAGACAAGCTCGGCTTCTTGCTCGACTTCGGCAACGACTTCGGCAACGACTTCGGCAACGACTTCGGGCTCGGCAACGGGCTGTGCTTCGACGATGGCTTCAAACTCGGCAACGGGTTCGGCTGCCGGCTGGTGTTCGGCAATCTCCGATGATTGGGTGACTGCATCCACTTCGGCAAGCAGTTCCGACCTCTCTTCAGGTTCGCCAACATCGAGTTCGAACGCGCTGGAGGCGAGCGATTCGAGGTCTGCGAATTCAGGTGCGAGATCAAGGGGTATCGGTGCGGTGGGCGTTGATTCGGCCTCGACTTCCGGTGCAGCGCCACTGGTCCAGGCAGGCACACCGCTGATGGTCGGCAAATCCGCAAAGCCATCCGTCTCGACCATCGGGGCCGCGTCCGGCGCGGTGAGCGCCTCGAGCTCGGACCGGCTCATGCCGTAGTACTCGTCATCGATCGCGACCTGCAAAGAGGCGGGTTCATCGGCGACGTCTTGCATTGACGCGGGAGTGACGCGTTCGCCACCTGCGCCGGCCATGGCTTCGGATGCGGCAAGGTCATCGCGGAATTCATCGGCCAGCACAAATTCATGGCTGGCTTCGACGTTGGCCTCGGCCTGCGCTTCCTGGTCCGTCGAGTAGGCGGCGATCATTCCGGCCAATGCGCTATCGGAAAGCGTCTCGAGAGATTCAGCAGCGGCCTGGGCCTCGGCGAGCGCGGCAGCTTCGGCAGCGGCAGCTTCGGCAGCGGCAGCTTCGGCAGCGGCAGCTTCGGCGGCGGCAGCTTCGGCAGCGGCAGCTTCGGCGGCGGCAGCTTCGGCGGCGGCAGCTTCGGCGGCGGCAGCTTCGGCGGCGGCAGCTTCGGCAGCGGCAGCTTCGGCAGCGGCAGCTTCGGCAGCGGCAGCTTCGGCAGCGGCAGCTTCGGCAGCGGCAGCTTCGGCGGC
>JBBRXD010000098.1:0-7698 GCA_038248775.1 Lysobacterales bacterium
GGCTCCGTCGGCCTCCTTGTGGGAGCGGCTTCAGCCGCCATTCTCCGCACCGCGAAAGGCAACGCGGCTGAAGCCGCTCCCCCAGTCAGCGGGTTGGGGCGGGCAAGCTGGCGAGCAGGGATTCGACGGCGGCCGGGTCGATCGGTTTGGTCAGGTGCAGGTCGAAGCCGGCCTCCTGCGAGCGCAGGCGGTCCTCGTCCTGGCCCCAGCCGGTAATCGCGATCATCACTGCATGTTCGAGCCCCGAAATCTCGCGGATTCGACGGCAGGCCTCATGCCCATTCATTCGTGGCATGCCAATGTCCAGCATCACTACATCGGGGCGGAATTGCGAGGTCAGGTCCACCGCGTCCACGCCGTCGTAGGCGGTGCGTACCTCGTTGCCCATCATCACCAGCAATTTGGCCAGGCTGTCGGCGGCATCGCGGTTGTCGTCGGCTACCACGATGCGACGGGCTTGCCGTGGCTTACGGTGCTCCGTCTTGATTGTCCAGGGCGCGGGTTCCGGCGTCAGGGTCGCCGGCAGCTGCACCTCTGCCTGCGTGCCGCTACCGATGCCGCCGCTGGTGATGGTGATGGTACCGCCGTGCATTTCAACCAGACGCTTCACCATGGACAGGCCGATGCCGAGTCCGCCCTGCGTACGCTCCAGACTGCCATCGAGCTGGGTGAACATCTCGAAAACCCTCGGCAGCATCTCGACCGGAATACCGCTGCCGTCATCGGAGATGACCACGCGCGCCTGCGCGCCACTGCGTTCGGCAACCACCGAAATACGTCCACCGGGCTCGGTGTACTTGGCACAATTGTTGAGCAGGTTGGAAAACACCTGTACCAGCCGCGTGGCGTCGGCGTCCAGCGTGATCGGCGTGGTCGGCAGGGACAGTTCCAGGTGGTGGTCCTTTTCCGCGATCAGCGGCTGGCTCGCCTCGATGGCGGTGCGCAGCACTTGCGCGAGGTCCACCGTTTGCTTGCGCAGCTCCAGTTTGTTGCGGGTGATGCGGCTGACGTCGATCAAGTCGTCCACCAGCCGCACCATGTGTTTCATCTGCCGCTCCATCACGCCTAGCACGCCCATGGACTGGGTGATATTGCCGTCGGAGCGCTTGAGCAATTCGATGCCGTTGCGGATCGGCGCCAGCGGGTTGCGAAGTTCGTGCGCCAGCGTGGCCAGGAATTCGTCCTTGCGGCGGTCGGCCTCGGACAGGTCGACGGCCATCTTGCGCAGGCTGTCCTCGAGTTCCTTGCGCTCGCTGATGTCGGCCACCACGCCGAACAGCTGCATGGGCTGGTCGCCATCGAACAGGAATAGTCCGGCCACTTCCAGCCAGCGCCAGTCGTCTTCGACGCGGCGGTTGCGGAACACGACGTGGAAGCGCTCGCCGGGGCGCATCGCCTGGCGCAACTGCAATTGCACGCGCGCGGCGTCTTCGGGGTGCAGGTGCCGCGCCATGAAATCGGCCATCGAAAGCTTCGGGTCGTCGGGCTTGCGGCCGAAGATGCGGAAAGCTTCGGGGTTTTCGCCGGTGAAGCGATCGTTCTGGATGTCCCACTCGAACACGCCAATGCCCGATACCTGCGTGGCCAGCTGCAGCCGACCCTGGCTTGCGCGCAGGCCCTGTACGGTGTCGAGCAATTGTTGTGAGCGGCCACGCGCCATGGCTTCGGCGGAATGCATCTGTCGGCCCAGTGCAATAATGGCCGTCGAACTGATCAGGTAGACGAGGCAGAACACGACGGTTTCGGTCGATCCCACACCAACTGGGAACCACGACATGATGGCCCAGCCCAGGCCCATGAACATCGTCAGCACCGCCGACCACAGGCCGCCGTAGCGCACTGCCACCACCACCGCGATGAAAAAGGTGGCGAACGGAATGCTTATGCCAATGAAGGGATCCAGGCTCCAGCGAACCAGGCCGGCGATTGCCGTCGCAGCGACTGCCACGAGCAGGCCGTTGAAGTAGCGTGGCGCGTACTGCTTCGAGAGCCCAGGCTCCTGCGTCGGCGAAGCGTTGTCGTTCATGAGCTGCACGACAACATCGAGCAGCCGGCGCGGTCGCGCGCCCATTCCGGGCGCCGTGCGGCGAAGGCTTCGCGGCCGGGCTGTTCATCGTAAGGTTGGCGCATCACGTCAAGCAGGTCGAGTACACCTTGCTCGTCGCCCTGTTCGGCGCGATCGATGGCCTGCTGGGCCAGGTAGTTGCGCATGACGAAACGGGGGTTGGTGGCATTCATTGCGGCGCGACGCTCGCCGGACGTGCGGCCATCGCGTTTCGCGCGCGTGGCATATCGTTGCAGCCAATCGATGAAATCGGGTTCGAGTTGCTCGCGCTTGCCGGCGTCGTAAAAGGCATCGTTGAAAACCGTCAATCGTGGCTGGTCGAGATCGACATCTGCCAGGGCGCGGAAGAAGATCGTCATGTCCACTTCACCATCGCGCAACAAACCGTGCAGTTGCTGGCGCAGCAGCAGGTCGTCTTGCTCAAGCTCGAGCAAGCCCAGTTTGGCGGCGCCCATTTCCCGGTCGAGCCGGGCCAGGGTCGTGCCATATCGCTGCAAGCCCGCCTGAAGCGTTTCGGTACTGTCGAAGACAGGCATCAAGGCACCAGCCAGTCGGCTCAGGTTCCAGAACGCAATCTGAGGCTGTTGGCCGAAGCGGTAGCGGCGGTGTTGGCGGTCGGTGGTGTTCGGCGTCCAGTCCGGGTCGTAGTTGTCGGTCCAGCCGTAGGGGCCGTAGTCGATGGTCAGGCCGAGGATGGACATGTTGTCGGTGTTCATCACGCCGTGCACGAAACCCACGCGCATCCAGTGGGAAATCATCAGCGCGGTGCGCTCGCAGACCTGCCCAAACCACTCTTCATGCAAGGCCGCGCCGCTGCCTTCCAGTTCCGGGAAGTCGCGATGGATGGTGAAGTCAACCAGCTTTTTAAGCACATCGACTTCACCGCGCGATGCGGGCAATTCGAAGTTGCCGAAGCGGATGAAGGACGGCGCCACGCGGCAAACCACCGCGCCCGCCTCGGCCTGTGGGTGGCCGTCGTAGAACATGTCGCGTACGACTTGCTCGCCGGTTGCGACCAGGCTGAGCGCACGCGTGGTCGGTACGCCGAGATGGAACATGGCTTCCGAGCACAGGAATTCGCGAATCGATGAGCGCATTACCGCCCGGCCATCGGCGGTACGTGAATAGGGGGTGGGACCAGCGCCCTTGAGCTGCAATTCCCAGCGCTGGCCGGCGGCATTGACGGATTCACCCAAGGTTATTGCCCGACCATCCCCCAACTGTCCGGCCCAGTTGCCGAACTGGTGGCCGCCGTAGTTGGCCGCATACGGCTGCATACCATCGAGTAATTGGTTGCCGCCGAACACTTGCGCGAATTCCGGCGAGTGCACGAAATCTTCGTCAATACCCAGCAAGGCGGCCGTTTCGCGCGAATGCGCGACCAGGCGCGGAGCCGCCACGGGGCTGGGGTTGATGGCCGAATACAGGGCTGATTGCACCTGCCGCACGCGCGAACTGGTCTCCGGATCGCCCGGGAGCTCGCGCACGAAGCGGTTGTCGAATTGAAGCGGGGTCATGGCAGCGGAAACGTTACGGACCGGGGGGGCAACGCGAGCTTAATGCAAGCGGGCAGCAAGGGTGAAGGCCGATTCGGGGATAATGGCCGGGTGAAGACCAAATTACCCGACCTGGCCGAGCGCCTGCGCATCGCCACGATGGTGCTTGAAAGCCTGGCCGACGACATGAGCCTGCTGGACGCCGTGCCCAAGGCCGATCGCCACCGCCTGCAGCAGGCCGTGGCGCGCGTTTACCATCCCGATCCGGTCGCCCGTCGCCAGCGCTTGAAGGCCGCCGAGCGTGCGCGCCTGGACGCGTTGGTGCAGCGCGACGAGTCGATCCTGGAGTCCACCGGCATCCGCACCCTGCGCCGCCGGCCGGTATTCACCACGCCCAATGTCTTCCCGCCGGAAAACTTCACCGCCGTGGACGTGGACGACGAGGCCCTGGCCCGCCGGCAGACGCTGGAGCTGCGCCACTGCTATGTGTGCAAGGCCAAGTATTCGACCGTGCATCATTTCTACGACCAGCTGTGCCTGGACTGCGCTGAATTCAATTTCCGCAAGCGTGATGAGACGGCTGATTTGAGCGGTCGCGTCGCGCTGCTGACCGGCGGCCGGGTGAAGATCGGCTACCAGGCCGGCCTCAAGTTGCTTCGCGCGGGCGCAAAACTGATCGTGACCACGCGCTTTCCGCGCGACTCGGCGGCGCGTTATGCCGCGGAGCCGGATTTTTCTTCCTGGAATGACCGGTTGGAAATCTTCGGCCTCGACCTGCGCCACACACCCAGCGTCGAAGCGTTCTGTTCGATGTTGCTGGCGCGCGGCGAACGGCTCGACTTCATCATCAACAACGCCTGCCAGACCGTGCGCCGGCCGCCAGCCTTCTATGCGCACATGATGGACGGCGAGCGCGCGCATCGTGATGACCTGGCGCCCGAGGTGCAGAAAGTGCTCGGCGCGTATGAAGGGTTGCGCAGCGAGGACATCCTCGGTTCCGCGCATCTTGAGCATGACGCCGCGTCGCCATTGGCTGCGCGCACGTCCGATTCGAGAGTCGCGCACGCACCGGAGCTGTCGCAGATTCCCTTGCTGGCCGACGAACTGCTGGGCCAGCAACATCTGTTCCCGGAAGGTCGCCTCGACAAGGACCTGCAACAAGTAGACCTGCGCGGTCGCAATTCCTGGCGCCTGCAATTGCACGAAGTACCGTCAGTCGAATTGCTGGAAGTGCAACTGGTGAATGCGGTCGCGCCGTTCCTGATCAACGCGCGCCTCAAGCCGCTGATGCTGAAGACCCCGGACCGCGATAAACACATCGTCAACGTGTCGGCGGTGGAAGGGCAGTTCTACCGCAACTTCAAGACCACCCGCCACCCGCACACGAACATGGCCAAGGCCGCGCTGAACATGATGACGCGCACCGCCGCCACCGACTACCACGGCGACGGCATCCACATGAACAGCGTGGACACCGGCTGGGTAACCGACGAGGATCCGATCGAGTTGGCAGAGCGCAAGACGCGCGAGGAGCGCTTCCATCCGCCGCTGGACATCATCGATGGCGCGGCGCGTATCGTTGACCCGATCATTGACGGGATCAACACGGGCAAGCACGTGTGGGGGCAGTTTTTGAAGGACTACAAGCCTACCGATTGGTGAGGCTGAGCACGGCTGTAGTTTCACCTGCCGGGATTCCATTCGGACCAAAGCGGCGCTCAAGGAACATCATTTCAGCGGCTGCCACCAAAACAATCGTGCTGCAGCGCGTGCCGTAGGTTTCGCCGCGCAGGAAGGGCGGTGACAGCGCGCGTTCCAGATCGATGCCGACGCCAGTGTCGGGCAGGGCGGCGTCGGGCGCTTGCGTGGTATCGGCCAGGGCGTCGAACAAGGACGCGGTGTCGGGCGCATCGCTGGTGTGTGCGGCCAACCACGAAGACAGCGCCTGCGTTGCATGCGTGCCCTTGGGCCAGGTGGCGTCGAGGGCGCCGTTGGACATGGCATGGATGCCCGGTTCGATGATGCGCGTGACGTATTGGGGATGGTTGCTGGCGAAGCACAGGCTGTCGCCATCCCAGGCCAGCAAGTTGAAGCGGCCATGGTCGGGCGCGGTCGCGGACAATGCGGCCAGGTAGTCTTGCGCGGTCACATCGCCGACGACGAAGTTGCGCACCAACGCGCCGCGCGACAGTGGCGCGACTTCCGGATTCAAGCCAACGCGCACATTGGTGACTGCGGCCATGCGCCCGCGCGACGACACCATCAGCCAGCCGCCGCCTTGTACGAGATCGCGTCCACCATAGATATCGGGGTGCGCGGGATCGCACCCCGCCGGCGCGGTCGGGCGCGAGTGCAGTTCGTCGCGATTGGCGATCATCGCCAACGGGTAGCGGGGGTGGACCTTCCAGGCGAGGGCGATCAGGCACATGGCTTACATGCTACCCGGTGACTTGGTGATCATCCATTCGCGAAAACCTGGTAGTTGTTAAAGCCCAGGCACACCACCTCGCCCCGCTCCGGCACATTTGGTAAGTCCGTCCCGGCGATATCCATCAGCATTGGTCGCGGCTGCGCTTGTATGGAGGCATCCACCGTGATGCGACCTGCCAGCCGATGCACGGCCTCGACCCGTGCATGCACCTGGCAGTCGCCATTGCTGGCCAGCCGCATGTCGTGCGGCCGTACAAAAAGCGTGGCCGGGCCATTGCCGATATTGCTGTCAGCAAGCGGCGCAACCAGTCCAGTGGCGTGGAATAGACCATCGCGAACCTCACCGACCAGCTGATTCGACCGCCCCAGGAAATCAAATACGAATGCGGACGCCGGTTTCGCGTACACCTGGTCCGGCGTGTCGTCCTGTTCGATGCGGCCTTTGTTCATGACGACGACGCGGTCGGCGAGTTCCAGCGCTTCTTCCTGGTCGTGGGTGACGAAGATGGTGGTGAATCCGGTTTCGTCATGAAGGCGGCGCAGCCAGCGGCGCAGTTCAACGCGTACCTTGGCATCGAGCGCGCCGAAGGGTTCGTCAAGCAACAACACGGTCGGATCGATGGCCATGGCGCGCGCCAGCGCGACGCGCTGGCGTTGGCCGCCGGAAAGTTGCCCGGGAAGTCGGTCGCGGAAGTCGGTCATCTGCACCAGCTTCAGCAGCGTGTCCACGCGCTTTACCAGCTCGGCCTCCTTCGGCCGCTTCGCACGCGGGCGCGAGCGCAGGCCGAAAGCGACGTTTTCGAACACGCTCATGTGCGGAAACAGTGCGTAGTGCTGGAACACGAAGCCCACTTGCCGCTCGCGCAGGCTGAGCCGCGTGGCGTCCTTGCCGCCGAACACGATGCGGCCGGCATCCGCGGGCAACAGGCCGGCGATCAGGCGTAACAGCGTGGTCTTGCCCGATCCGGACGGACCGAGCAGCGCAACCAGCTGCCCCGACCCAATCGCCAGGTCGATCGGCGTGAGCGCGGCCACGCCGTCATATTGTTTGCTGATGCCTTCTACCAGGATTTCCACGTGCGTCCCTTCAGTGTCCGCGGACCGTGCGCGCCAGGCCTTCGCCATGGCGTCGCTCCAGCCACCATTTCAGGCCCAGTGTCATCAGGGCCAACAGAGTAAGCAACGAGGCCACGCCAAAGGCGGCCGCGCTGTTGAATTCGTTGTGCAAAATTTCCACCTGCAGCGGCAGGGTATTGGTCAGGCCGCGGATATGGCCCGACACCACCGACACCGCGCCGAACTCGCCCATCGCCCGCGCATTGCACAGCAGCACGCCATACAGCAGCGCCCAGCGCATGTTGGGAAAGGTTACCTTCCAGAAAATCTGCCAGCCGCTGGCACCCAGCGATGCCGCCGCTTCTTCCTGGTCGGCGCCCTGCTGTTGCATCAGCGGAATCAGCTCGCGCGCGACGAACGGGAAGGTCACGAAGATCGTGGCCAGCACGATGCCTGGCGTCGCGAAGATGATCTTGATGTCGTGCTCGCGCAGTTCCGGGCCGAACCAGCCATGCGCGCCGAAAAGCAACACGAACACCAGGCCCGCGACCACTGGCGATACCGAAAACGGCAAATCGATCAGGGTCAGCAGCAGGTTCTTTCCCGGGAAGGAAAATTTGGTGATGGCCCAGGCGGCGGCGATGCCGAAGA
>JBBRXD010000099.1:0-7593 GCA_038248775.1 Lysobacterales bacterium
CGCTGGATCGTGTCCGGCCTGACTGCGGGCGGCGTTAAAGGATGAAGCGTGCATGAGACTCGGGTCGCTGGCATTGTTGTCCTGTCTGTTCGCACAGCAAGGATTCGGCGCCACCGTGACCCCCGCTGTCCCCACTGACGCCTGTGTCCCCATCCCGACCGGCGAGCCGACCCTGTATCTTCGCGGCGGCCTCAACAACTGGGCTGCGCTCGATGACTACGCCTTCACCTACCGCTGCGATGCGTATTACATCAACGTCAACCAGATCGGCAATCAGGAGTTCAAGATCGCCGACGAATCCTGGTCGCCATCGTTCACCTACGGCGGCATCGGTGGCGGCGCGACCGTGGCTGCCGGCAAGCCGAATGTGTTGGGCCGCGGCACCGTGCCCGGCGGCGCCGGCAACCTCTCGTTTGCCTTCAGCGGTGCGCACACCTTGCGCCTGTCCTTCCCCGACGGACAGCCGACGCTGGCGATCGGACCAAAGACCTTCCCCGATCCCGTGCGCAAGCAGGTCACCGATCCGGTTGCCCTGAGCCTGGCGCATGATTCACGGTCGCTGGCCGACCGTTCGCCGTTCGGCGCCGTGGTCGCAGGCACGACGGTGCAATTTGCGCTGCGCGCCGCGAAGGGAGTGGACAGCGTCGTGCTGGTCCTGGAAAAACGGCGGCTGGAAGGCAACCAGGACCTGCTCGAATATACCGAGATCCAGAGATTGGCACTCGTGCGCGAGGCGGCGGGCGATGGCGCAGCCGAACGCTGGGTCGGTTCGCACGAATTCGCCCAAACCGGCATTTACGGTTACACCTTCGAAGTGAAGGTGGGTGGCGCGAGTTTCCTTTACGGGAACAACAACAACTCCGTGTACTGGACCCGCGAGCGTGGCAGCAACGGCGTCGGCGCGGTCATCGACCAGCCGGCGACCAAGCGCAGCGTGCGTCGCTACCGGATGACGGTATACGCCGCCGACTACCGGGTTCCCGAATGGGCAGCCGATGCGCTGTATTACTACATCTTCCCCGACCGCTTCCGCAACGGCGACCTGCGTAACGACCCCAGGCCCGGCGTGGATCGCTTCCACGACAAGGATGTCGAGTTCCATACTAATTGGACCGACAAGCCCTGGCGCCCCGGTACCGGCGACGGCTCCGATTCCGTACAGAACAACGATTTTTTCGGTGGCGATATCGCCGGCATCATCGAGAAGCTCGACTATATCGCCAGCACCGGCGCCAACGCGCTGTACATGACACCCGTGTTCACCGCATCCAGCAACCACAAGTACGACACCGCCGACTATCGCAACATCGATCCCCACTTCGGCAGCAATGAAGACTTCAGTCGCCTGACCGCCGAGGCGGAAAAACGCGGCATCCGCGTCATCCCGGATGTTTCGCTGAACCACACCGGCAGCGACTCGATCTACTTCGACCGCTTTGAAAACTACGGCGGCAAGGGCGCTTTCGCTGGCGGCCGCATCAACACCGATTCGCCCTATGCCGACTGGTACCGCTTCGACACCACGCAGGCTGATCCCGACAAGATGTTCAGCGGTTGGGTGGGCGTACTCGACTTGCCGGAGGTGAACAAGGTGTCGCCAGGCTACCGTCGCTTCGCCTATGGCGACCACGATTCGGTGATGAAACTGTGGCTCGACCGCGGCGCCGCCGGCTGGCGCATGGATGTTGCACCGTATGTGCCGGACGATTTCTGGCGTGAATGGCGCCGCGCGATCAAGCAGCACCGTCCCGACGCCATCACGATCGCCGAGACCTGGTTTGATGCGTCGAAGTTTTTCCTGGGCGACAGCTTCGACTCGACCATGAACTACATCTTCCGCAATGCGGTGCTCGACTATGCCAATGGCGTGAAAGCCAGCGACATGTACCAGAGCCTGGAATACATCCGCGAGTCCTATCCAGTCCAATCACTGCATGCCTTGATGAACCTGCTGTCCAGCCACGACGTGGCGCGCAGCCTGCATGTGCTTGGCTACGAGCAGGAAAGCGACGCAGCGGCGATCGCGCTGGCCAAGCAGCGCCTGCGCCTGGCCTGGTTCTTCCAGATGGCCTATCCGGGCGCGCCGGCGGTGTACTACGGCGACGAAGTGGGCGTGACTGGCGGCAACGATCCCTTCAACCGGGCCTCCTACCCTTGGGCCGACCGCGGCGGCAAGCCCGATGAAGCACTGTTCACTGATTTCAAGCGGCTGGTGGCGATGCGCAAGCAACATGAGGTGCTGCGCCGCGGCTCGCTGTCTGCGCCACTGCACATTGATGACCACGTGCTGGTGCTGGCGCGCCAACAAGGCAATGCGCTGGCGATAACCGCGACCAACAATGGCAGCGAAGCCGCAATGGTCACCGTCAACTTGCCGGCCGGCGTCCGTGCCACGCAGTTCGTCGATGCGCTGACGGGTGCGACAAGCGAGGCCAAAAGCGGCCGCCTGACCCTGCAGGTGCCGGCGATGTTCGGAACAGTAATGGTGGCGCGCTGAAATCATTGCGCCAGGGAAACGTCGATCTCCCTGGCATCCTGGCGGCCGTGGTCGTCCACCACCGACAGTGTGTAGTGGCCCGCGCGTTGCGGTCGCCATGCCAGCGCTGTTCCGGCGCTCGCCGATCCGATGAAGCTGTCGCCGACGAACCAGAACAATCGCGATACATCCGCGTCCACCGTCGCGGCCAGGCTCAGTTGCGCCTGTTCGGGATGGGACAGGCGCAAGGCATAGGTGGTCGCGCGATAGGGCGAAGTGATCATGGGCGCCGAGCCCAGCCACGACTGTCCCTGCGGGCAGTTGCTGTCCGAAGGGGGTCGCTGGCGCGGAATGCCAGCCTGCGCGAACACGCGGGCCAGGTCCGATGGCCAGTACTCGAACACCTGCATGCGCATGCGCGACGGATCAAACGCACCGCAGGCCAGCTTGCCGGTGGCAGTGTCCACCGCCACCGCGCGGTGCACGCGGCTGACCTTGATCGGCGACTTGCCGGGAATGAACCAGGTTTCACCGCGTTGCGGGCACCACGCGTTGGGCAGGTCGCCGCTGGCACGACAGACCTGCACCCGCTTGATGTCGAGCGATGCCTGGCGGCGCGGTTCCGCCAGGCCAATCCGCGCCGCGCGCAGGCCGTCGATGATTTCGAAAAACAGGGGCGCGGCGGCATCCACGCCCACCAGCGCCGGATTGCCGGCGCCATCGAAGTTGCCCATCCACACGACCAGCGCGTAGGGCCCGACCAGGCCGACGCTCCAGGCATCGCGAAACCCCCAGGACGTGCCCGTCTTCCACGCCACGGGCAGGTTCGCGCCGGTGGACATCAGGTCACCATTGGGCCGCGGATTGCGCTTGAGCATGTCGCGGGTGATGAAGGCGGCCTCCGGGCTGATCAGGCTGGCACCGGATTCGAGCCGATCGTCCTGGCGCCAGCGCAGTGAGCGCATGCGCCCGTCGTCGCCCAGCATCGCGTACAGGCGGGCGAGTTCCTCCATGCTCGCCTCGCCGCCGCCCAGTACCAGTGCGAGGCCGTAGTGGCGTTCGCTGGCCATGTTGCTGACGCCGGCGCGGCCAAGGAATTCATAGAAGCTTGGCTGCGTGAGTTGCGACGCGACCGTAACGGCGGGAATGTTTCGGCTGCGCACCAGCGCGTCCGCCGCGGTGATGGGGCCAAGGAAACGCCCATCGAAGTTCTCCGGGGTGTAAGGCCCGAATGCGGTCGGCACATCGCGCAGGACCGTGGCTGGATGCAACACGCCCTGGTCCAGCGCTAGCGCGTAGATGAAAGGCTTCAAGGTCGAGCCGGGTGATCGTTTTGCATTGCTGGCATTGACCTGGCCATGGATGCGGTCGTTGAAATAATCGGCCGAGCCGACCAACGCGCGTACGCCCATGTCGCGCGTGTCCACCAGCAGGACCGCGGCATTGTCCAAACCACGTCGGCTGCCGCGACGAAGGTAGCTGCGCACGCGTTCTTCAATCAGCGCCTGCATGCGCAGGTCGAGCGTGGTGGCCAATTGCGGGCCGGTCGGGCCATGCAATCCGCGATCGGCCAACACGCGTTCGACGAAATGTGGTGCCTTGAATGGCAGTTCGCGCGCGGCATGCAGGCGCAAGGGCAGCCGCATCAAGGCATCCTGTGCCGGATCCGGCGTGTGTCGTTCGCGCCAACGCGAATAGAGGCGGGCACGCGCGGCTTCCAGTCCGCGGCCCAGATAGGCTGCGCCGGCGGCCCGGTCTTCACGCAGGCGGCCACGACGCGACGGTGCTTGCGGCAACACGGCCAGCGTCAACTCCTCGGGCAGCGTCAGCTTCGCTGGCAGCTTGTGGAAATAGATCTGGCTGGCGGCGCCAACGCCTTCGATATTGCCGCCGTAAGGCGCGAGGTTGAGATAGGTCTCCAGGATCTCCCTTTTCCCGTGGCTGGCTTCCAGCTGCAGCGCACGCGCCATCTGCTCGATCTTTCCGCGCGGCGTGCGCGTATCGAGTTTCCAGCGCAGTCGCGCCAGTTGCATGGTCAGCGTGGAACCGCCGATCCGCGCTTCGCCGCTGCCATAAGTCGACCATGCGCCACGAAAAAGACTGATGGGATTGATGCCCGGATGCCAGCGAAACCACGCATCCTCATGCAGCAGCACCGCATCGATGAGTGCCGGCGACATCTCCTCGATCGGCGTCCACAAGCGATAGCGCTCATCGCCAGCCAGGCCCAGGCGCAGCAGGCGGCCGTGCCGATCGAGCACGGCCACCGATTGCGACACCGATGCCGACAGCGGATCGCGCGGCCAGTAGCGGACAACCACCAACACCAGCAGCATCAACAGCAATCCGCCGACCACCACGCGCCAGCGGCGCAGCAGCCGGCGCCACCCCGGCTGCGGTTTCATGGCGAGGGCGCGTTCACCCGCAGGCTGCCTGCCGGTCCGCCCTGCGCGTACACCGAGCGCTGGTACATCGATTCGGCGTAGATCGGCGGCACCACGAACAAGCCTGCGTTATTGGCGCGCAACTTGTATTTGAACTCGGCGACTGCTTCCAGCGCGCTGCCATAAAGCACCACGCGGTCTTCGCGCAGTTCGATGTGGTCGGGCAGGTAGTTCGAGCCGGGCAGTGCCAGCGGCAAGACGCTCGGCGTGTAGTCCCCGTGCTCGCCTTCGTAGTCGTCCTCGTACTCCGCTTCATCACCCACTTCAGCCGTCGGCTCCACCACCGGCGGTGGAGATTGCAGCACCGCCTCGAAGCCACCCGGCAACAAATCCACGATCGCGATCTGTCCGCGCGCCTTCGCACCCAGTGCCCGTATGCGCAGGCGCACGGTCACTTCCTGGCCGAGGGCCAGCGTGCTGATCGGCTTGCCCGCGTTGTCGAGGTAATCGCGCACCACTTCCAGGCCCTGGTTCTGCGTGGTGGCCGGCGCCTGCCGGTCGTAGCCGCTCTGGTTCAACACAAACCAGACCGGTGCCGCACTCGCCGGCGTAACCCACAAGCGGGTGTCGGCGGCCGTGAAGTTACCCGTGGTCACCACGCCGCGCACTTTGCCGATCTGCCGGCCGGAGCCTTGCTTGCCAGCTGCCTGCAAGGTCGCCGGCGGTGGATTGCCCAGCGCGCCTGCCTGCGAGTCCAGCGCCAGCACCGTCAGTGCCGACGACAGGGTGTTGTAGCGATTCTCGCGCAGCGGCGCCATCAGCGTGTCCAATGCCACCGGCTTTACTTGCCGCGCCAGTGCGGGGAAGTGCCGGTTCAGCAGGAACAACGTCCATGCTTGCTCGATGCCGCTGTCGTAGTAATAGTAGTAGTCGGCAACGACCGGTTTTGCCGATGTGGCGTTGACGCGCGCCAGGCCCTGCACCGCCAACGCGCGTGCCGGCTTGTCCTGTTGCAGCAGCTGGTAACTCGCAGCGACCAGCATGCCGGCGGCATCGTGTTGCCAGGATTTCGGCTGGTCGCGCTTGAGTTGTTCCTGCACTGCGCTCAGCAGGTTGCTGGCCGTGCGCCC
Organism: Lysobacterales bacterium; assembly: GCA_038248775.1. Lineage (GTDB taxonomy): Bacteria > Pseudomonadota > Gammaproteobacteria > Xanthomonadales > Xanthomonadaceae > Arenimonas. The sequence goes on from JBBRXD010000099.1 coordinate 5,991, forward strand.
CTGGCGAACCAACAGGTACACCGCCATTGCCCGCTGGCGCAGGAAGGGCAGGTCGTTGCGCGAAGCATCGGCCGCGAGTGTTTCCAGATAGCCGTTGATCGAGGTCAGCATGTCTTCGGGCACGGCAATGCCGCGCTCGCGCGATTCCAGCAGGTACAGCGCGGCGTAGCCGGTAACGAACGGATCGGCATCCGGCATTGCTGTCCACGAGCCCAGGCCGCCTTCGCTGTTCTGGCGCGAACGCAGCACGTCGATCAGGTTGCCGCGGTCGCCGGTGCTGCGGTCCACCGTATGTCCGAGTTCCGGACGCGATGAATAGACCAGCGCGGGCATGGCCTGGCTCAGCAATTGTTCCGTGCACAGGTGCGGATAGTCGCGCAGGTAGGCAGACAATCCATCAATGGCCACCAGCGGTGAACTCGATGCCGACAACTGGCGCGTGGACAGCGGGTTGTACATCACCCGCAGTTTTTCCAGGATGACCCGCTGCTCGGCATGGCCGGCGCGCAAGTCCTGCCGCGCCACGATGCCGGGACGCAAGGACACTTCAATGCGCCGTTGCGCCGAATAGGTGCCGGACTTCGCCCGGATCACCACGGCCACCGCGCCCAATGCACTGCCGGCACGCACGCGGATGCGCACCGTGCCTTCGCTGCCCGGTGCGATGGACAGCGGCGCCGGCGCGACACCCACCAGCGTCAGCGACGGCGGCAGTTCCAGCGTGGCATTGACCAGGCTCGGCGTGCGCGCCCCTTCGATGGTGTTCGCGATGCCGACCGGCAATTCGAACTCATCGCCCGGCGCGACATGGGTCGGCACGGTCGGCGTCAACACGAAATCGCCGCGCACGGTGGCCTGCGTTTCGGTGATGCCCAGCCGATCGGCGGTCACCGCCACGGCCGTCACCCGGATGCGGCCGTTGAAGTGGTCGGGCAGGCGGAAGTTCACTCGCTTGCTGCCATCAACATCAATAATCCCCGACCACCACACCGCCGGCTTCTCGGACTTGCGCTTGAACGGATTGAGGTTCTTGGCGAGGTCGCCACCACCGTCGCCGCCCGGCGCGGCCATCGCGGCAAGCCGGCTGAATTCGGGCAACAACAGGTCGAGGATCTGCGCGGTATCGACTTGCAGCATCTTCTTGGTGAAGAAGAAATCCAGCGGATCGCCGACCCGATAGCGCGCCACCTGCAGGATGCCTTCGTCCACCGCGAACACCACCACGCGCGCCTTGCCTTCCGTCTTGATATCGACGGGAATCAATGCGCCCGGCCGCACCACGGCCGGCATCTTGATCTGCAGCGGCTGCGTGCGCGCGGCGCGGTCAACCGCGAACGGCGCCACGCCGAAGGTCAGCGGACTCATGAAGATTTCGTCTGACGACGGGTCGCGCAGGAACTGCACGTTCACGTAGCCATTGCCCTCGAAATCGGCCGGCACGCGAATCGTCTGCACCGAGCTGGTGGTGTCGGCGCGGAACCAGGCCTGCGCATACACGCGGTCGCGCTCGATGGTGATCAGCCCGCTGCCCGCATACGGCGCACGCACACTGACCTCGATCGTCTCGCCCGGCTTGTAACGCGGCTTGGACAGGCTGAGCGTC